>DATCFQ010000754.1:0-2649 GCA_036509495.1 Caulobacteraceae bacterium | reverse complement strand
ACCTGCACGGTCCAGATCATGGAGACCAGCAGCGCCACGACGGTGAGCGCGCAGCCGATGCCGATCCAGGCCGCACCGCCCCGGCCTCCGGGCCCAGCCGCCGGCATGGCGCCGCGCGCCTTCACCCGCCGCATCAGGGCGCCCACGACCACCAGCAGGGTGACGATCGCGACGACCGCGATGGAGATATCCATCAGGCCCCAGGTCAGGGCGGTGGCGGGATCCGCGCGCGGGCCGAAGGTGGTCAGATAGCCCATCGGCCAGGCCAGGCCGGATGCGGGGAGGGTGGGGGCGGCCATGCTCAGCCGCCGCCGTTGGCCTTGTCGGCCTCGAGCAGGCCCTCATGGGCGGCGTCCGCCGGGGATTGGTCGGCGACCTGCGGCCCGGTCCCCGAGGGCTGAGCGCCGGCGATCTGGACCATCCTCGGCGTGGCCGGCGGCGAAGCTCCGCCGAGGCTCTCGACGTAGGCGACCAGCTTCCAGATCTGGTCCGGCGGCAGGCTCCGGCCCCAGGCGGGCATGCCCAGGGGCCGTCCGTCGTGGATCGAGTTGTAGATCTGGGCGGGCGTTCCGCCATAACGCCAGCCGGTGGCGTCGAGCGGCGGGCCAATCAGTCCCGAGCCGCCCGAGCCATGGCAGTAGACGCAGTTCATCGCCGAGAAGAGGGTCTTGCCCTGGCCGACCGCGACGGCGTCGCCCTCGTAGGGGTTGGGGATATTGGTCGAGAGCTCCAGCGGCGATCCCGGCGGCGCGCCGAGCGGCACGCGCGAGAGGGTCGCATCGCCCGGCAAGGCGATGGGCGGCCGGGCGGTGGTGGAGTCGCCGGTCGCGGGTCCGCAACCGGCGGCCAGGGCGGCCAGGGCCAGGAGACATCCGAGACTGATTGTGCGCTTGGCCATCGCGGTCAGTCCGGCGCGCCATAGTGGGCCGCCGGAGCGCCAGCGCCCTGGGTGGTCAGCATGCCGGCCGCCTTGGTGTTGGGCGAGACGCCATCCAGCGAGAAGACGTAGAGATCGCCGCCGCGCGACGGGAAGCCGTTCTTGGCGCCCATGACCTGGCTGGCGACGCCGCCGACGCCGGTCACCACGGCGACATACTGGCGCCCGTCAGGTCCCAGGAAGGTCATCGGCTGGGAGGTGATCCCGGAGCTCAGCTTCTGCGACCACAAGACCTTGCCGCTCTTCGCATCGACCGCGCGGAACCAGCCGTCGGTGGTGCCGTAGAAGACCAGGTCGCCGGCCGTGGCCAGCACCCCGCTCATGGTCATGAAGTCCTCGGGGATCGACCAGGCCCGCTGGCCGGTCAGAGGATTCCAGGCGATGAACTCGCCCCATTTCTTGGTCTTGCCGCCGGAATGGGTCTGCAGGTCCATGCCGTCGTAGGGCGTGCCGGGGATGTAGGCGACCTTGTGGTCGGTGAGGTCCATGCAGATGTTGAAGATGGTGGCGTAGATCAGGCCGGTGCGCGGCGAGAACGCCGCGGGTTGCCAATCCTTGCTGCCGATGTGGGTCGGACAGATATCCTCCACCTTCTCGCCGACCTTGGCCTCCTTGTCGGGGTTCACCACCGGCCGGCCGGTGCGCATGTCGATGCCGGAAGCCCAGTTGATGGTGCCGAACGGCTTGGCCACCAGGATCTGACCGGTGGAGCGGTCCATGGTGTAGCCGAAGCCGTTGCGGTCCAGGTGCACCATGAGCTTGCGGCTCTGACCGCCGATCACGCCGTCGATCAAGACGTTCTCATTGACCCCGTCGTAGTCCCACTCGTCGTGCGGGGTGAACTGGAAGGCCCACCTGGCGTCGCCGGTGGTGGGATCACGCGCGAAGACGGCGCTGGACCAGAGATTGTCTCCCGGCCGCTGGGCCGGCACGCGTGGGCTGGGGTTGCTGGTCCCCGCGTAGATCAGGTTCAGCTTGGGATCGTAGGAGATCCAGCCCCAGACCGTGCCGCCGCCGCGCTTCCAGGCTTCGCCCGGCCAGCTCGACGCGCCCAGGTCCTTGCCGTTCAGCCAGGGATAAGGGGCATGGAAGCCGGGGCCGATCTTCACGTCGGCGTCCGGGCCGGTGGAATAGGCGCGCCAGAGTTGCTTGCCGGTATCGAGGTCGAGCGCGGTCAGCACGCCGCGGACGCCCATCTCTCCGCCGCTATCGCCGACCAGCACGGCCTTGCCGACCACAAGGGGCGACATGGTGATGGTCATGCCGTCCTTGGCCGGATCGCCCAGTCGGGTTCGCCACACGGGCTTGCCGGTGTCGGCGTTCAAGGCGACCGCCTCGCCGTCGAGCAGAGTGAAGATCAGCTTGCCGTCGGCATAGGTCGGACCCCGGTTGACCGCGTCGCAGCAGGCCTTGCCCACCGCCACCGGCTTGGGGTTGGGCTGATAGGTCCATTTGATCGGGATGCCGGGCTTCGACAAGTCCAGGGCGTAGGCCACGTTGGGAAAGGGCGTGACCAGGAACATCGTGCTCCCGACCACCAGCGGCGCGGCTTCGTGGCCATAGGGAATGCCGTCGGCGAAGGTCCAGGCGAGCTTCAGGCGCGCGACATTGGAACCGTCGATCTGACTCAGCGGGCTGAAGCGGGTGTTGGCGTAGTCGCGCGCCTGACGGCGCCACTCGCCGGGTGGGTCGCCGGGCGACAGATCGGCGGT
>DATCFQ010000753.1:0-4660 GCA_036509495.1 Caulobacteraceae bacterium | reverse complement strand
TACTTCAGGTAGAGCCCTTCCGATCCCTGGAAGGTGAAATGGATCGGATCGACGGAGACGATGGTGGTCAGGACGGTGGTGTCGGCCACCACTGAATTGCCGATGTCGAGGCGCCGGTCGGAGGCGCGGCCGGCGAACGGAGCGACGACGCGGGTGAAGCCGAGCGTCAGGGCTTGGGACCGCACGCCGGCCTGGGCGGCTTCGAGGTCCGCCTGGGCGGTGCGCACCGCCGCTTGCCGGCTCTCGAACTCCTCGCGGCTGACCGCCTGGGTCGCCACCAGGGTCTGGTCGCGCGCCATCTCGTTGCGGGCGTTGACCAGGGTCGCCTCGGCCCGCGCGGCCTGGGCTTTGGCCTGGTCCAGCGCGGCCTGGGCGGGGCCTGGGTCGATGGTGAACAGCAGCTGGCCGCGCCCGACCATCTGGCCGTCGCGGAAGTGGATGCCGACCAGATAGCCGGAGACGCGGGGGCGCACCTGCACGCTCTGCGCCGCCTCGAACCGGCCGATGTAGTCGTCCCAGTCCACGATCCGCTCGGCCAGGGGGTGGGCGACAGAGACGGGCGGCGCCTGCGGCGGCGCCTGATTGGCGTGCCGGCCGCAGCTCGCGAGGAGCATGGCCGAAAGCAGGCTGGCGGCCGCCCGGCCGCGGCGATCGTGCATCTGTGGTGTTCCCGGACTGCCGATGAACTCGCCGCCGAGATCCCGGGGCCGCAAGTCAACAACTGATGACAGGTTCAATCGAACAAGGTAGGCGGTGTCAACAGCCATGGACCAACAGCGGAAGACCGAGGACACCTTGCCTTGCGCCGCCCCGCTCGAGGGCTCGGCGCGCCGTCCGCGCAACGCCGTCGCGACACGGCATGCGATCCTCTGCGCCGCCCGCAGGCGATTCGCGCGTGACGGCTACGATCAGGTGGGATGCCGCGACATCGGGGCCGAGGCCGGCGTCGACGCCGCCCTGGTCAATCGCTACTTCGGTGGCAAGGAGGAGCTTTTCGCCGAGGTCCTGGACGCCGTCAGCCAGGGATCGGTGGACCTTCTATCGGGTGATCGGTCCCAGTTCGGCCGGCGCGCGGCCGAGGCCTTGTTCCTGCCGGAGCGGGGCGGGGACGCCGGTCTGGAGTTCGTCAACCTGGCGGTGCGATCGGCCGGCTCGCCGGCCGCCCGCGAGATCGTGCGCCATCACATGGAACAGCAGTTCCTGGGTCCCTTCGCCGAGTGGGTCGGCGGCGAGGAGGCGGGGCTTCGTGCGCGCCTGGCCGCGTCGGTGCTGGTGGGCGTGGTCGCGATGCAAGCCATGCTTTTTGCGCCCGAGGGCGGCGACACGCAGGCGCAGGCCGCGTCTGAGCGTCTTGCGCGGCTGCTTCAGAGCCTGGCGGATTGAAGGTGCATCCATCGCGGCGTCAGACGCTTGCTTCGGGGCGAGAGGAAGCCTGCCGCTCGAGCTTACCGTCTACGCGTCGGCTGTCGCGTCGGCTTGCACCCTCCTGACCCGCTGCTAGGCTCCCACAGCTCCGCTTGGGCGAACGGCATGCCAGATCCCGAACCCGGCCAGGCGACCCTGGCTCTGAAGGCCGTTCTCGAGGCCAAGCCCGGCGCCGTCGGCGCGCCGATGACCGCGTCCACGGGCTCCAGGCCGCTGGTGCTGATCTACAAGGTGATGGGCAAGATGTTCGCCATCCTGGCCGTGCGCGGGACGCCCAACGTGATCCTGAAGTGCGACGCGCACCTGGCCGAGGTCCTGCGCGGTCATTACGCCGGCGTCGGCCACCGCTCGCACCTGGACCGGCGGTTCTGGATCAGCGTCGACCTGGAGTCCGACGTGCCGGCCAGCGAGATCCGGCGGCTGGTCGACCATTCCTATGAGCAGGTCTGCGCGGGCCTGACCCGCAAGCAGAAGGCCGAGCTGGAGGCCTTCACATGACCTCGCCCGCAACGGTGCACCTGCTCTGCGGTCCGACCGGCGCGGGCAAGACCACCTATGCGCGGACGCTGGCGCAGGCCGAGGGCGCCATCCGCTTCTCGATCGACGAGTGGATGTCCGCGCTGTTCTGGATGGACGCCGGCCATCCCTTCGAGCCGGCCTGGGCGATGGAGCGGGTGCTGCGCTGCGCCGCCTTGATCTGGCGGACGGCCATGGACGTGTGCCTGGGCGGCGCGCCGTGCGTCCTGGAGATCGGCCTGACCACCGCCGAGGCGCGGGCGCGCTACGCCGGCCTGGCTCGCGAGGCGGGCCTGCCGGTGAGGCTCCACCTTGTGGACGCGCCGGCGGAGGTGCGGTGGGAGAGGGTGCAGGGCCGCAATGCCAAGGCCGGGGAGGCGGGCCAGCTGCCCTTCGAGCTGACCCGCGAGATGTTCGACTTCGTCGAGATCCTGTGGGAGCCGCCCACCGACGCCGAACTGGCCGCCTGCGACGGCGTGCGCATCGCTACTTAACCCGCGCGGCGCTATGAGCGGGCGGTCCAGAGAGGCTCCCTGATGATCTCGGTGGTGATTCCGACCCAAGACGACGAGGCGGTGCTCGCGCGCGCCCTGGGTCCGCTGGTCGCGGCGGCGGTGTCGGGCTTGGTGCGGGAAGTGATCCTGGCCGACGGCGGCTCTGTCGATGCGACCCTCGACATCGGCGAGGACTCCGGTTGCCGGATCGTCGCCGGCGAAGGCTCGGGCGAGGCCAGGGCGCGCGCGGCGGCCGAGGGCGCCAGCTCCGACTGGCTGATGATCCTGCCGCCCGAGGTGCAGCTACTGCCGGGATGGGAGCCGCTGGTGCGCAGCTTCGTCGAGCGCCAGGCCGCAGGCGCCGCCGCCCTCCAGCCGGTGGACGCCGACGCCGGGTGGCTGAAACGGCTGATCCGGCGCAGCTGCGATCCGGTGCTGGTGGTCCGCAAGACCGCCTACCTCGCCGGCGAACAGCCGTCCGTGCGTCGCCTGTCCGGCTGCGCCATGGTCATCGTCCGCGAGGCCTAGCGCCTCCCCCGTTGTCATCCCGGCCGAAGCAGCGAAGCAGCGTAGAGCCGGGATCGGGCTAGGGGCCGGCGTTTGCGGCGATCCCGGATAAGCCGCTTGCGCGGCTTTCCGGGATAACAATGAGAAAGGGCTGGGAAGCCTACCGGTCCATCTCCGGGCCGACGCGGTTCTGGCCGCTGGCCAGGGCGTCGATCGAGCGCACGTGCTCGCCGAACATGCGGCGATAGATCCAGTAGTTGGCCATCACCTTCTCCACATAGGCGCGGGTCTCGCCGTAGGGGAGGCTTTCCATCAGCATCAAGGGATCGCTGTCGCCGACGCGGGTGACGGCTTTCTGCAGGCCGCCTGGTCCGGAATCATAGGCGGCCAGGCCCCGGAGCATGTCGCCGCCGGCGGGCCCACTGATGAAATGGTTCAGGGTGGCCTGGCCGATCTTCAGATTGGTCGCGGCGTCGAACAGCTCCAGCGGCGAGATGCTGCTGTCGCCGGTGGAGGTCACCGCGGTGGCCGGCGTCACCTGCATCAGGCCCATCGCGCCCTTGCCCGACACCGCATAGGCGTTGAACCGGCTCTCCTGGCGCACCACGGCGAAGACCAGCGCCTTGTCCAGCACGAAGCCGCCGTCGGGCTGCAGGTCGGGGGTGGGGAAGTCGTCGGGGTCGAAGCCCGAATACCGGTGGGTGCGCGACTGGCTCACCGCTTCGCTGTTCAGCTGCAGCGCCAGGGTGGTCCAGAGGTCGCGCTCGGCCTCGCTGTCGGCGGCCAAGAGGCCGGTGCGCAGCTCCGCTCCCGCCTCGGTGGCGCGGCCGATCTGAGCCAGGGCGACGGCCCGGCGGGCGCGCGGGTCGGCCTCGATCAGGCGCATCAATTCGGGTTCGGAGACGCTGGCGTAGGCGGCCTTGATGAACTCGCCGTCGTTGGCCGAGGGGGGTGCGGGCGCCAGGCCGGCTTGGGCCAGCACATAGGCGTCCGGATCGGCCCCGGCCTCGAGCCCGAGCTGTCGCTCGGCGAGGATGCCGTAGAAGGTCCAGGGCGTGCGGGTGGCGATGGCCAGGAAGTCGGGGGCCATTTCGGGCGTGCCGGCGGCGATGGCCGCACGGGCGGCCCAGTAGGCGGCGCCGGAGCGCAGCCAGTCGTTCGAGGCCGGATCGATGGCGACGGCGCGGAAGTTCTCCACCGCGGAGTCGAACTCCTGCATGCGGAACGCCGCCAGCCCGGCGATCCAGCGCTCGCCGGACGCCTGGGCCAAGCGATAGGCGGTGCGGACGTCGCCCAGATAATAGGCCTGGCGGGCGGCCAGCCCCTGGCCGGACGAGGCGGGCAGGAAGTCGGACTGGGTCACGGCCGTGGCCCCCGACGGGGTCTTCAGGTCCGGGTCGCCGTCCGGCCGCTTCTTCTTGGCCAGCTGCAGGATGCGGTCGGCGACCGGCAGGTCGGCGTACTTGGCCAGCCAGCCCTTCAGTTCGTCATAGGTGGCGCGGGCGCCGCGCCAAGTCAGTTTCTGGAACTGCAGATAGCCGACCAGGCTCTTGTCGGTGGCCACGGCGCTGTCGCGCTCGGCGGCGTCGAAGTCGCCCTGCGAGGCGGCGCGGAAGGCGGCGGCATAGACGGCGGCGTCCCGGTCGGAGAGGGCGCGAACCTGGGCCTGGGCCGAGCCGCACAGCACGACGGCCATGGCTGCGGCGCAGGCGCCGACT
>DATCFQ010000752.1:0-4562 GCA_036509495.1 Caulobacteraceae bacterium | reverse complement strand
TTGCCGACGCCTTCCGGTATCTGGCGATGGCCTGGCGCAGCGTGCCGGCGCTCATCCTGCCGCAGGAGGTGCAAGCGCCACCTCCCGGCCATATGCGCATTCCCCCCGTCGAACAGCCGACGGGAAACGTGAGGATCAGACTATGACGATCGACCCCTATGCCGTGCTTGGCGTGCCCCGCGATGCTACCGCCGAGGCGATCAAGGCCGCATATCGCACCAAGGCGAAGTCGCAGCACCCGGACGGCGGCGGCTCGCCGGAGGCTTTTCAGGCACTCGGGCTGGCGCATCATGTTTTGTCCGACCCCGACAAGCGCCGCCACTACGACGAAACCGGGTCTATTGACGACGCCGTCGATCGGACCAGAGCCACGGCGTTGCAGATGATCCACGGCGTGCTTGGTGGCCTCCTCGTCATGGAGAACGCTGCCTTCATCGACCTGGTGCAGGAGATGCGTAGCCAGATCGGCGGCCAGCTTCGGGATATGTGGGACCGCAGGGCGAAAGCCGAACGTGGCATCGCCCGCGCCGCCGCACTGCGCAAGCGGTTCAGCGCCAAGGCCGGTGCTGATCTGATCGGCGAATTGATCGAGGCGGAGATCGAAGGCGCCAGGGACGGTGTGAAGCAGGTCGGGGCGCAAATCGAAGTTGCCGAGGTGGCGCTACAGATCCTCGCGGACGCCAATTTCGCCGTCGAGCCGATGCCGGGTTATGCCCGGCCGACAACCAGCATCTACCAGAGCGGCCTTGGCGGGGTACTGGGCTCAAGCGCGCTAGGGGGGCGATGAAAGCCTCGCCACGCCTATACTGCTTTGAAGGCCTTAAAATAATTCTGCAAGAGGCTGAGACACTCCACGTGCTCTCCTGCCTTCAGTCCGCGCTTAGTGATTTCTTCGATCAACAGACTGTCGTCATCGATGCCAGTCTCACTACGTAAATATTCGGAGAACTCTTCCGCGCCCAACTGATGTTGAACGATTCGAACGGGGGATGGCCCATAGTCGGGGTTGCGCCCATTTAGATCGGTGACCACAGCGTCGTACCACTTCATGTACTGAGGGTGCTCAGTGGAACCCGATATTCTGATATAATAGAAATGCATTGCTCTACCGCTGGAATGTGCCGCCATCTCACTGCTATTGGAAGGCATCGCTCAAGTCCATTCTGAGGATATCGGTCGCAGGCTACGCCTGAGAGCATGGCCAATGACGACGATCTTGAACCGGACGATGATGGCGAGGCCAACCCGGCAATCGAGCCAGGGCCCGACGCTGCGCCGAAGTCCGCGCGGGCGTGGCTGGCGCTGATCAAGCGTTCGGATAAGGCTTTCGCTACCTGGGAGCGCAAGTCCGACGGCATCGACCGGCTCTATGCCAACCTCGAAAAGCTGGCAAGCGAGGTTCGCGACCGCGAATTCCAGTTGTTCTGGGCCAATATCCAGGTGCTCGGACCGTCCGTCTATTCCCGCGCCCCGGTGCCCGTCGTTGTGCCAGCCTTTCGCGACCAGCGGGATTTGCCGCGTGCGGCCTCGGAAATGCTGGAGCGCGTCGCGGTCACCACGTTCAGGATCGAGGATATCGATTCCGTGATGCGCCTGATCCGCGACGACATGCTGCGGGTCGGCCGCGGTGCGCCGTGGATGCGCTACTCGACCGAGAACGGGAAGCAGTCCGTTTGCATCGAGCACGTCGACCGCAAGGACTTTCGCCACGATCCTGCCCGGAAGTGGAAAGAAGTCGATTGGGTCGCCAAGCGGTCGTGGCTGACCAAGAAACAGGCCCGCGTCCGGTTCTCGAAAGCCTCGGGCAAGGAATACCAGAACGCCGCCTATCGCGTCCGCAAGGACGACGACGAGGATACCGACGGCCAGTTGAAGGCCGGTTTCTGGGAGTTGTGGTCGAAGTCGGCGAACAAGGTCGTTTGGGTGGCGGAGGGCTGCGACAAGCTGCTCGACGAAGGGCCGCCGCACCTCGCGCTTGAGAACTTCTTCCCGTGCCCACGTCCGGCCTACGGCACCGTGCAGCCCGGCTCGCTGATCCCCATGCCCGACGTGCTGTTCTACAAGGATCAGCTCGAGGAAATTAACGAGATCACGGCGCGCCTGGCGGCGTTGACGCAATTCCTCAAACTCAAGGGCTTCTATCCGGCCGGCGCGACGGAATTGGGCGACGCGATCGAGGCGGCGATCAAGTCGAAGTCCGATAATGCGGTGCTGGTGCCGATCAGCAATTGGGCGGCGCTCGGCGGGATGGCCAGCAAGGATTTGATCATCTGGCTCCCACTCGACATGGTCGCCACGACCATCACCGGGCTTATCGCGCTCCGCAAGCAGTTGATCGACGACGTCTACCAGATCACCGGCCTCAGCGACATCATGCGGGGCGACACCGATCCGAACGAAACGAACGGCGCCCAGCAACTCAAGTCGCAGTACGGTTCGATCCGCGTCCACGATCGCCAGTCCGAATTGGTCCGGGTAGCCCGCGATATCACCCAGATCACCTGTGAGATCGCGGCCGACAACTTTTCCCCCGAAACCCTGCTCGCCATGTCGCAGATGGAGGTTCCGAGCAAGGCTGACATCACTAAACAGATGACGCCGCTTCAGCAGCAGTTGAAGCAGCTGGCACATGAAGTCGAAGAGGCCAAGACCGATCCCGAGATTCGCCAGATGGCGACCAAGAACCCCGATGTTGCCAAGCAGGCGGTCGCCGCCGTGCAGCAGAAGGCGCAGGGCATTCAGGGCCAGCTGACGCAATTGGCGCAGACGGTGACGATCGAGGCGATTGTCAAGTTTCTGCGCGACAATCTTATGCGACCGTTCACGCTCGACATTGAGACAGACAGCACGATTGCGCCCGATGAAGCGGCGCAGCAGGGCCGGGCGACAGCGTTGATCACCGCCGTGGGCAACTACCTCGGGGAGGCGATCCCGATGGTGCAGGAGCTGCCACAGAGCGCCCCGCTGGTGGCCACGTTCCTCAAATACATCGCCAGCCAGTTCCGCGTCGGCCGCGAGATCGAAGGCGTCATCGACAAGTTCGCTGATCAGATGATGGCGATGGGCGAACAGCCGAAGGGGCCGACGCCGGCCCAGCAGAAGGACCAGGCGGAGCAACAGGCCCAGCAGACGAAGAACCAGCTCGACGGCCAGGCCATGCAGCTCAAGGCCGTTACGCAGGCAGTACAGGCCAAGCTCGATCAGGCCACGCTCGTCATTCAGCAGCAGAAGGGTCAGCTCGACGCCCAGAAGCAGCAATACGATATCTCGCTCGCCACGGCGCGCTTCCAACTCGACCAGAAGGTCGCGGCTTCGGATGCCCAGATCGCCAACAGCAAGAACGCCATCGAGGCGACCAAGCATGCTGGCATCGAGGAGACGAAGCGGCAGGAATCCGCCCTCGACCACCTCACGGAAATTCAGGTCGCCGAAATCGAGGCCAAGCAGGACAACGACGGGCAATTCCTGTCGGCCCAGCTCGAGCGCGAAGCCAATCTGCAGCAGCAAACCCACGAGCAGGTCATGCAGGCCAACGAGATCGAGGCCAACCGCGCGACCGCAAGTGCCGCCGCTGCCGCACCGCCCGCCGAGCCGGAGCCGGGCATGCCACCCCAGCAGCCGGAGGCCGCGCAATGAACCAAGTTCGGGACGTGTCTATCGAGAAGCTTCCGGATGGTCGGCTGTTCATCGCCGACCACGAAGTGGCAAGTGTCGCTGGGCTTAGGCCGATTATCGAGCGGATGCCGCATTACTGGCAGCACGACTTCCGTCGCTGTGGCTTCGTCGGCCCTGTCGAGTTGGAGGCGCGCCGGTGACCCTTCGATATCGCATCTGCCCGGATTGCGGCGAATTGCACGATGTCCACGACTGGCCGGAAAACCACCGGTTCTGGAACGAAGTGCTGTGCGCGCCCATGGTCATCTCCGACACGATGGCCCCGATCCAGTCGCAGGTCGACGGCAGGATTTACGACAGCAAGGCGGCAATTCGCGCTGGCTACCGCACGGCGAGCAGCAGAGACGGGCGCGACTATGTCGAGGTCGGGAACGATCCGGCACGCCTGAAGCCGTTCAAGCGCCAGGCGCCCGACAAAAAGGCCATTCGCACTGCCCTGGAGCGTTCGGCGGCTCGGGTCGCGAACGGCGAATATACCGAGCGCGGCAAGCGCATCGATCTCACCCGACCCGCCCGCAAGGCACCGAAGCACAACGAGCCCAACGGGCCTCCGGTGCGCTCCGGCGTCGTCAGGCCGGCATTCCAGTAACCGCAATCCCTCAGACGGAGAAAACCCTTGGACAGCGTCGTCATTTCGCAGCCCGGCTCTTCCACCCCCGAACCGGTGGCCGCGCCGAATGCCCTCTCGGCGCAGTTCCAGTCAGCCGAGAACTCAGGGGCAGAGGACAAGCCCGAGGCAAAGCCGGTAACGGCTGCGCCCAAAAAGCCGCTCACCGTGCGCGATTCGCTCAATGCGGCGCGGCAAAAGGTTGAGCAGAAGGACGCCGCGACGGCAGCTGAGAAGGTTGGCGACAAGACCATCGACAAGACGAAGCCCGCCACGCCAG
>DATCFQ010000751.1:0-3255 GCA_036509495.1 Caulobacteraceae bacterium | reverse complement strand
CTTAAACATCCGCCTACGCGCCCTTTACGCCCAGTAATTCCGAGCAACGCTAGCCCCCTTCGTATTACCGCGGCTGCTGGCACGAAGTTAGCCGGGGCTTCTTCTGCGGGTACCGTCATTATCGTCCCCGCTGAAAGGATTTTACAATCCTAAGACCTTCATCATCCACGCGGCATGGCTGCGTCAGGCTTTCGCCCATTGCGCAAGATTCCCTACTGCTGCCTCCCGTAGGAGTTTGGGCCGTGTCTCAGTCCCAATGTGGCTGATCATCCTCTCAGACCAGCTACTGATCGTAGCCTTGGTAGGCCTTTACCCCACCAACTAGCTAATCAGACGCGGGCCGCTCCAATGGCGATAAATCTTTCCCCCGAAGGGCACATCCGGTATTAATTCCAGTTTCCCGGAGCTATTCCGAACCAAAGGGCACGTTCCCACGTGTTACTCACCCGTCCGCCACTGTCCCGAAGGACCGTTCGACTTGCATGTATTAGGCCTGCCGCCAGCGTTCGCTCTGAGCCAGGATCAAACTCTCAGGTTGAGTTGACATCTGACTTCGTTTCCACCCTCCAGGGAAAACTGGAGGGGGGCGTTCGTCTGCGTATGTTCTTGACGAGTTCCCAATCACACCGGCCTCGAGCAAGCCCGAAACCGGCATTCATGGTGTCTTCAAGAGACCGCAGATACGTCAGCGTCGATTGATGAGCCCGAGGGCTCATCGCCAGAACGCCGCCGCCTGCGTTTCTCTTTCCAAATCAACGATGTCAAAGACCGAGGCCGGCGTGCCGACCCCGCCGATTACGCCCGGCGGCGGCGAGGAGCGGCGTATCTAGTCGCCACCCCCTGGACTGTCAATCGGCCTTCGGACGATTTCCTTCGCTGGGCGAAGGCCTTATCCGGAGGGCAAAAAATCGCCGCGGGCCGCCGAGGGGCTTCCCTCACAGTCCATGCGATTCGATTGAAGGAGCGGAGATTAATCGCCTGCGCCTTAAAAATCAAGGCGAAAGGCGGATTCGCTGTCCGCAGAGGCTGATATGGCCGTCCCGCGCCGGCCGCGCAAGGCTCATTCGCGCGAAAGCCGGCGCCTAACCCAGCAGGCCCAGGTGGGCCTGGGCCCTCAGGCTCACGAACGACGGCTGGGCGGTGGTGTGCACCCGGTACATCTGGATGTCGCGGAAGTAGCGCTGCAGGCGCTGGCCGCCCAGCGAGGCGCGCGGTCCGGCGGTCTCGAACAAAAGGTCCACCGCCCGGCAGGCCAGCTGGCTGGCCTCCTGCGACATGCCCCAGAGCTTCAGGGTGTCGGCGGCCAGGATCGGGGTCCCGTCCCTCGCCCACCGGGCGCACTGCTCCATGTAGCCGTTCACCGCCGCCATGGTCACCGCCTCGGCCGCATCGGCCAGGTTCAGCGCCTTGCCGATGCAGCGCCAGGCCTCCGGGTCGGCCCGCCGGGTGCGCCCGCCGCCCCTGGGGAGGGGGGTGACGTCGAGCAGCCGCTCATATTCCTCGATCGCGGCCCGGGCCGCGCCGGTGGTGATGGCCCCGAACTCGGTCAGGAAGGCCCCGGCGGCCACCCCGAGGTACATGGGGTTGCCGTGCAGCCGCGTCCCAGGCGTGCCGGTGTTGTAGCCGCGGGAAGACATCATGAAGTCGACCTCGACCACATGGCGCTCGGGCAGGAACACCTTGTCCAGGCAGATGGTGTTGGAGCCGGAGCCCTGCATGCCCAGGCTGTGGTCGCCGCCCCAGTCGGGGACCATCTCGAAGTTCTCGCGGGGCACGACGAAGTGCAGGGTCCGCGGCGGCCCTTCGCCATCCTCCAGGATCGAGGAGCCGACGAAGTGGGTGGCGATCGGGGCGCCGGACGCGAAGCCGAAACTGCCGTCGATGACATAGCCGCCGTCCACCGGGGTGATCACGCCGGCCGGCGAAGCGCGCTGGCAGACCCGGACCTCGCCGTCCGATCCGCCGAAGATCTCCCACTGGGTCTCCTCGGGCCAGTGCGAGGCGATGAGGAAGCCGTGCGAGGTGCCGAGCGTGTAGCACCAGCCGCTGGAGGGATGGCCGATCGACAGCTCCAGGATCACCCGGATGAAGGTCGGATAGTCGAACTCATAGCCGCCGAACAGCTTCGGCTGCAGGATCCGGTAGAAGCCGGCGTCCTGGAACGCCTTGTGGACCTCAGGGCCGTACCAGCCCTGGCGGTCTGCGCTGTCCTGGTTGTCGCGCAGCATCTGGCGCATGGCGCGAGCGCGGCCGATCACCTCGTCCGGCGTCAGTCCGGGCTCGGGCTGAGGCAACGGGCGCTGCGCCGCCGATGTCGTCATGTCAGCCTGAACCACATCGCCCCCATTTGACCGCGGCCGACAGTGGCCGGCTGGTGCGGCGCTGGCAAGCAGCCCCGGCGCTTGCGCAAGGGGGGACTCGGGCCATATCTGGAGGCTTCGGAGATTCCCTATCGATGTTGTCGCAAAAGGCCCGCTACGCCCTGCAGGCCCTGATCGAACTGGGACGCGCCGGGCCGGAGGCCCAGCTCACCGCCGGCGAGATCGCCGGCCGTTCGAAGACGCCGCGCAAGTTCCTGGAGGCGATCCTGCTTGAACTGGCCCGCCGGCAGCTGATCATCAGCCGCCGCGGCAAGTTCGGCGGCTACGCCCTGGCCCGGACGCCGGAGACGATCAGCTTCGCCGAGGTCATCCGCATGATCGACGGGCCGCTGGCCCTGGCGCCGTGCGCCAGCCAGCTCGCCTTCCGCAAGTGCGACGACTGCGAGGATCTGGAGACCTGCGCCCTGCGCCCTGCCCTGCTGAAGGCGCGCGACGCCACCTCCGCAATCCTGGAGGGCCACACCCTGGCGCAGGCGATCACGGGCGGCCTGCAGGCCCTGCCCGAGCCGGCTTAGAACCGACTCCGCATCACGCCGCGATATAGGCCTTCAGCTCGCGGGCTTCGGCCTCGGTCTCGGCGATCTTGCGCTTGACCAGGTCGCCGATGGAGACGAGCCCCAGCAGCCGGCCCTCCAACACCACCGGCAGATGCCGCACCCGCCGGTCGGTCATCCGCGCCAGGATCGCATCGATGGTCTCGTCGGGGCGGGCGAAGACCACCTCCCGGGTCATGGCGTCGGAGACCGGGCGCTCGAGTGCGGCGGCCCCGTCCAGCGCCAAGAGCCGGACCACGTCCCGCTCGGAGACCAGGCCCACGACCGAGCCTGAAGCATCCAGCACGACGGCCGAACCGACCTGACGTCCATGCAGAAGA
>DATCFQ010000750.1:0-11877 GCA_036509495.1 Caulobacteraceae bacterium | reverse complement strand
CTCTCCGGCGCGGCTGAAGCGAGCGAGGGGACAGTGGCGTTTAGGACAGGACTGAGCGTCATCGCGGCCGCAGCCTGCGCCGCGGCCATGGGCGGCGCCCTGCTGGTCGCTTCCAGTGGCGAGCCGGCCCTCGGCCAGATGCTGACCAACCGTGCCGCCGCCCCGACCGCGGTCGCGCTGAACGCCCAGCAGGTCCAGCTGCTCGAACAGACGCTGGCGCAGGCCGACAGCCAGGGGCTCGACCCCCAGAGCTTCCTGCCGACCGGGCTGCACGCGCTCTTGACCTCGTCCGATCCCCAGGTCCGCCAGAGCGGCCAGGCCCAGCTGATCCAGCGCACGCTCGACTATGCGCGGGACGTGCATTCGGGCCGCCTCCCCTCGGCCGCCTTCATCGACGACTGGGGCCTGAAGCCGAAGGCCTACGATCCCGGTCCGGATTTCGTCAAAGCCGCGCAGCAGGACCAGCTGAAGACCTGGCTGGACGGCTTGCCGCCCCCCTACACCGGCTATGAGGGCCTTCGGCAGGGGCTGGAGACCTATCGCCAGATCGCCGCCAGGGGCGGCTGGCAGCCGATCTCCCCAGGGCCGGCGCTGACTCCTGGCGGGGCCAGCCCGCGGGTGCTGGAGGTCAGGGCACGGCTCGCGGCCGAGGATTCCAGCGTCCAGCCCTCGGGCGGCGAAGTCTATGACGACGCCCTGGCCGAGGCGGTGAAGCGCGCCCAGAGGCGCTATGGCCTGGGCGACGACGGCGTCGTCTCCGGCGAGACCCTGAAGGCGCTGAACGTCTCGGTGGACGAGCGGATCGGCCAGATCCTGGCCAATATGGAACGCTGGCGCTGGCTGCCGGCCGACCTGCCGACCGACCGCATCCAGGTCAATGTCGCCGCCGCCATCCTCACCGTGTTCCACTCCGACACGCCGGTGCTGTCCATGCGCGCGGTCACCGGCCGGCCGGGGGACGAGACGCCGATGCTGACCTCCAAGGTGCAGAGCATCGTGCTCAATCCGCCGTGGAACGTGCCGTCGACGATCGCCACCCGGGAGTTATGGCCCAAGGAGCGGGCGCATCCGGGCTATCTCGCGGCGCACTCCTTCGTGGTGATCCACGACGGCGACGGGGTGCGGCTGCAGCAGAAGGCCGGCGACTCCAGCGCGCTCGGCCGCATCAAGTTCGATTTCCCCAACAACTACGGCGTCTACCTGCACGACACCCCCTCGCGCGGCCTGTTCAGCCACAACGGCCGCCTGGCCAGCCACGGCTGCGTGCGCCTGCAGAAGCCGCACGACCTGGCGCTGCTGGTGATGCAGGGCGACTCCACCTGGACGCCCGACGCCATCGACGCGGCCATCGCCTCGGGCAAGACCGTCCGTGCGCCCCTGCCCCAGCCGATCTCGGTCTATCTGCTCTACTGGACCGCCTATATGGGCCCCGACGGGATGATGAACTTCCGCGACGACCCCTACGGCTGGGACGAGGAGCTGATGACCCGGCTGCGCACCGCCGACTCCGCCGGCCAGACCGCCTGATTCGCCTGAAGGGAGAGGCCGGCTGGCCTTGATCCTGCAAAGGCGCCAAGGTTGGAACAGTCAAGGAGCGCGGGGGCGCGCCATGTTGGATCGACGCAAGCTTATCTCCATGGGGCTCGGCGCGGGGCTGAGCCTGGCGGCGCCGCTGGCCGCCGCCGCGGCGACGCACCGGCTGGCGCGGGCGCACGGCCCCGGCCACCCGGCGCACCACGGCAAGGACCATCCGCTTCTGCATCTGGCGGGCGGCAGGCGTGGCCGTCATCCGCCCGGGATGCCGCTCCAGCACCACGCCCTCTATCCCGAACTGGAACAGATCTCGTTCGGGCCCCGCAGCATCACCCTGAACAACCTGCACACCGACGAGAAGCTCGAGGCGATCTATTGGGACAACGGGCAGTACGTTCCGGACGCCCTGGAGGCGGTGAACAAGCTGCTGCGCGACTTCCGCACCGGCGACGTGCATCCGATCGAACCAGGGCTGCTGGACCTGATCACCGACCTGCGCGCCAGGCTGGGCTCCAAGGCGCCCTTCCAGGTGATCTCCGGCTACCGCTCGCCCCAGACCAACGCCATGCTGCGCGAACAGAGCGCCGAGGTGGCGCAGCACAGCCTGCACATGGACGGCAAGGCCATCGACCTGTTCCTCGAGGACGTGCCGCTCGACCGGCTGCACCTGGCGGCGCTCGGCCTCAGCCGCGGCGGGGTCGGCTATTACCCCGGCCGGTTCGTGCACATGGACGTGGGTCCGGTGCGCCACTGGCAGGCCGCGTGAGCGGGGCGGAGTTCCAAGGCCATGGCTAGTCGCAGCGCCGGCATCGGCTGGTTCGTCGTCGGATTCATCGCCGGCGTCGGCGCCACCCTCGCAGTCATCATCTTCGCCACCCGCCCGCAACCGACCCGCATCCCCGTCCCGGCCGTGGCCTCGGCCGCCGCGCCGGTGGTGACCTATCACGCGCCCGCCGCGCCGGAGCCCATGCCTCCACCCGCCGCCAGCGCGCCTGCGCCCCCACCGGCTGCGGCCGCCGCAACGCCGCGGGCCGCCCCCGACGAGCAGACCCGGGAAGACGCCGCCGCCGCGGGCATGACCTCCCGCGCCCGGCCGGGCGGCTAGGCTCCGCCCGCCTCAGCTTGCCGAAATCGTGATTTGGGGCCACGGGGCTTTTGCGGGACGAGTTCGTTTGCTCGCCAGGGGCAAGGAGCCGTCTGATGACACCCGCCTCGGTCAGTCCTTTCGACCCGCAAGCGACGTGGCACGAAACGGCGGTGCGCCAGGGCATCCTTTGCCTGGTCTGTTCGGACGCCCCGCGCCTCGAGCACCGCGCCGCCTTCTACGACACGGGCCTGTGCGAATCCTGCTCGCGCGAGCTGCTGTCCAAGGAGTCGGCGCCACCGTCGCCTTAGAGCGGGTTCGCCTGTCGGGCGGCAGAGCCTTTCGGCGAATTCGCACCCGGCGTATCGTGACGCCGTGCGCAGGTCGGAACACCAAGGTCGGACCCTAAGTCCCTCGGATCACGGACCGGACCGGTCCGGGCAGCGGAGCTAGCCATGCCGCGCCGCCTCGCCGTCGCCAAGCACGCGGGAGGCTTCGACGCCGTCGGTTGGATCCTGCTCGGTTTCCTGCTCGGCGCCAGCCTGGCGGTCTTCGCCCTGTTGCACGCCGACTTCCGCGGCATGGCGCACTCGTTCGCCGGCGCGGCGCCCGTTCCGCCGCCGGCCGCCGCGATCGTCCACTACGCCCCGCCCGCGTCCGCGGCGCCGGTGTTCGCCGCGACCCCGCTTCAGCCAGCCGCCTTGACGCCGCCGGCGGCCGATCCCGCCGTCACCCCGCCGCGTCCGGCCATCGACGCCCTGGCCAGGGCCGGCGCCGCCAGCGCCCATCTCCCGGCCGCGCCCGCCGCCGCCCACGCGACGCCAAAGCCGAGCCCCGCGTCCGGACCCGCCGACGCCCAGGTCGCCGACGACGCGGCCGCCGCCGGCATGACCTCCCGGGCCGCCTCCGGCGCCGGCGTGGGCAAGGGCGGGGGCGGGACCTCTACGCCGGACCTCTACTGAGGCGCTCTCAAACGCGGCGGCCTCGCCGCGAGACGAGAAACATCCGCATCGGATGGAAAACCGGCGCTTTACCTTGCCGGTCAAAGTCGACTGCCCGACATAGGGATTTAGCTTTGCAGCTAAACTTGGCGGGTATTATAAGTTCGACCTTCGATCTTTGGGCGTCGGCGACGAAATGTTCGGGCTTGCACCTGTGGAACGGTCCGTGACCACCTACACGCTTTATGTGCACGATGGCCGCTACGTCGTGCCGACGCTGATGACCATCGAGTCGCGCGATGACGACAGCGCCCGCGCCCACGCCCTGCGCCACCTCGAAAGCTCGACCCACTATCGGGCGGTGGAGATCTGGGACGACGAACGCCAGGTCGCCGAGATGACCCTGGACCGCGCCTAAAGCGGCTTCAACGGATCGCAGGGATGCGGAGCGGGGCCGACGGTCGGCCGCGGGCGGCCAGTCGCGGCGGCCGGTGCGTGCGGCAGGCTCCAGATCGCCGGATCCTCCAGGCCCAGCCGCCAGACGGCGTAGCCGCGCGGATGCGATCCAGCGGCCGCGGCGCGATCCGCCGCGAAGGCCGCCGCATCGATGAACCAGACCTGGTGGGGGCGCCCGTCGGCGGCGACGTAGGCGAAGTGCGCGCTCTGCGAAGCCGGATCGCGCACGACCTTGGCCTTGAGCCGGGCCGCGAGCTTCATGGCCGCGGCGGCCCCGATCGGCTGGCCCGGTGCGCCCCGGGGCCAGTCGTAGCCATAGGCGGCGAGGGCGACGATGACGCGCTCAGGATCGACCCCGGCCAGCCGGTCGGCCAGCAGGCGTGCAAGCCAGTCGCTGCCGGCGATGGGGCCGGCGTTGGAGGTCGCCCAGCACTCGTCATAGGCCATCAGCACCACCGCATCGGCGGACCGGGCGAGGGCCGCCAGCGGCTCGTCCGGGCCCGGGGTCGCCGTCGCCCACACCTCCAGGCCCGAGCCCGACAGGGCTCCGCGCGCGGCGCTCAGCAGGGCCGGATAGGCGGCCGAGGCCCGCGGCGACAGGTTCTCGAAGTCGAAGATGTAGCCGGAAAAGCCGCGCGCGCCGGCGAGCTGGCGCAGCCGCTCGATGAAGGCCTTCTGCGCCTGCGGGTTCAGGATCACCGCCTCGGCAGCCGGCTCGTCCCAGATGTCGTCATGAGCGTTGGAGACCAGCGGCGCCAGCTTCAGCCGCGGCTGGGCGCGGGCGGCGATGGCGGCGGCGCCCTGATCGGGCTCGACCACCACCTGGCCCTGGGCCCCGCGGATGGTCAGCCAGCGGGGCGCGAAGACGTCGAGCCTGGCCAGCTGGCCGGGTAAGGCGGGAAGATCGCTCTGGTCCCAGGCGTCGTAGAAGCCGACGAAAAGCGGCCGGCGCGCGTCGTGCAACCGCGAGGCGGCGGCGGACAGGCCCGCTGCCGATAGCGCAAGGCCCAGCCCTGCCGAGAGCAGCGCCGCCATCAAGACGCCGCGTTTTGTCGCGCTCTTGCGCCGTTCGACCATGCTCGCCTCGTTCGGCGTCGTCGCCTAATAGCCAAAGGCGGCCGACTTATGCCACCGCCTCTCGGAGACCTCGATGGCCAAACGTCTGATCTTGCGCCTGCTGGCGGGGATCGCCCTGACCTTCGCGCCCATAGCCGAAGCGGCGCCGCCGAGCGGCGTCTACACGATCCAGGATCTGTTCGACCTCTGCGCCGACAGCGCGCCGACCTCGCAGGCGGCCTGCGATTCCTATGTCCACGCGTCCATCCAGACCGCCGAAGTGCTCCAGGCCGCCGGCAACGGCGGCAAGCTGACGCCGCTGTTCTGTCCGGGCGACCAGATGGTCTCGGGCGATCTGCTCGCGGTGCTGCGGTTGCAGGTGACCGCCCATCCGGAGCGCAAGACCTTCCCCGCGCCGACGGTGATCATCGCTGGCGGCGCCGAAGCCTATCCGTGCCCCAAGGCGAGCGCGCCAACGGCCGCGCCGGCGCACAGGAGGACCCCGGCGCGCCGCAAACGCCAGCCCTGACCGCCGCCGCTCAGCGGCTCAGGAGAATGCCGATGATCACCCCGACGCCGAGGGCCGCGCCCAGCGCCACGGCGGGGCGCTCGGTGGTGGCGCTGGTGATCCGCTCCATGGCGTCGCCGTAGAGGCTCTCGGCCTGGCCGCGCACCTGCTGGGCCCGGCCCTGCGCCTCGATCTTCAGGTCGCCCAGGAGGGCGCCGGCGGCTTCCTTGACGCGACCGACCCCTTGGTTGATCCCGCCATTGATCTGCTGCTCTTCCATCGAATTCGCCTCCGAAACACCGGCCCCCCGGACGAGCGTCTTCGCTCGCCGCCGGTCAACGCTTCGGCAAGGCTTGCTGTTCCGCCCGGCGCGCGGCGTCCTCGATGGCGCGGTGGCGCGCTTGGACCGGCTGCATCATCTGCGGATGGGTGATCACCCACAGCTCGCCCGAGCGGACCGCATCCAGGGCAGCCGCGGCGATGTCCCCCGGAAGAGCCCAATCCCCCTCGCGGATCGACACGCGGAAGGCCTGTTCGTGGATGTCGGGCTGGGCGGGGATCCCGGCGGCCGGATAGGCGGCGCCGCGGTTGCGCGCGCTGGTCCCGATTTGGGTGCGCACCGGGCCGGGACAGACCAGGCTGACGCCGACCTTGGAGCCCTCGCCGGCCAGCTCCAGGGCCAGGGTCTCGCCGTACATGGCGAGGGCGGCCTTGGTCGCGCCATAGGCCCCCTGCGAGCGGGTCGGATAGAGGCTGGAGAGCGAGGCGGTGATCACGATGTGGCCGCCGCCGGCGTTGGCCTTCAGCAAGGGCAGGAAGGCCCGCACGGTCTCGACCACGCCGAACACATTGACGTCGAACAGCCAGCGCCAGTCCTCGGCGGTCAGCCGCTCGATGGAGGCCATGCGCGAGACCCCGGCGTTGGCGCAGACGAGGTCGATGGCCCCGAGCCGCGCCTCGGCCTCATGCGCCAGCGCCTGCAGGCTGGCCGGATCGCGGACATCGGCCAGCACCGCCGTGGCGCCGCACTCGGCGGCGGCGGCCTCCAGGGGGCCGGCTTCGCAGTCGGCCAGCACCAGTCGCATGCCTTGCGCCGCGCAGCGCCGCGCCAGCTCCAGGCCGATGCCCGACGCCGCGCCGGTGATCACCGCGCCCTTGCCGGCAAGGTCGGCGAGACTCATCGGACGGAGTGCTCCTGCAGGAAGAGGTCGATGATCATGTTCACCAGCCACTCGGAGACATGGCGGGTGTTGTCGTCATCTCCGGCATAGGCGGGATGATCGGGGCCGTAGTGGGCGCCCAGCCAGCGCACCATCTCGAAGCTGGGCCAATACACCATGCCCTGGCCCGCATCGGCGTTGATCGCTTCGTCGCAGGCCAGCAGCAGGGTCGATTTGGAAAGGGCGTCCGCCGTGATCGCCGAGGGACGTTCGGTGGTGCCCGAAAGCGGCACGGGCGAGACGGTCAGCACGATCCGCGGCGGCTGTTTGGCCAGGCGGCGCACGGCGGCGACGATCGCCGCGATGTTCCGGGTGTTCTCGGCCACCGTGGTGGTGCGCATGCGGCGGTGCTGGAACAGGGCCTCGCTGCCCAGCCGCGTGTTCAGCGGCGCGAAGGCGAAGGCGCCGGTGTCCTCGCGGAAGAAGCAGGCCGCGACGCCCAGGGTCATGACGAACACCTGGCACCGCTCGAGGCCCTCCTGGAACCGCGCCCGCACCCGCGGCCCATAGAGCGTGTCCATCACGCTGGTCGGCTCGTCGACGGCCCCGTGTTCGATCCAGTCGAGCAGGCTGCGATTGGCGAAGGTGGAGTTCACCTCTTCGCCGATGTCCTCGTAGCGCACCGGGTAGCCCAGGTCGTGGAGCCGGGAGGCGAGATTGCCGGCGAAACAGGAGCCGAGGGCGAAGAAGGCGCTGCTCGGCTGGATGAAACGGTCGACCGGCCGGCCGCGCAGCAGGTACTTGGCGATCAGCCGGCGCGGTTCGTCGAAATGCGCGCGGCGGCTGGGCCAGGGCCTCAGGGCCCGCTTGGTCGGCGCGGTGTCGCGAACCTCGAGCAGCAGGGCGAGGGCCGAACGGGCCTCGGCGAAGTCCGGATCGATCGCCACCGCCGCCTGCAGCGCGGTCTCGGCCTCCTTGGGCCTGCCCAGGAAGTACAGCGCTTCGCCCAGACGACGGCGCGCGTCGGCGTCCTCGGGGAAGCGGGCGCTGGCCGCTTCGGCCATGGCCAGCAGCTCCGGCCACTGGCTGAGGTCGGCCATGGTCCGCATCACCCGCTGGTAGCTGCGCAGCAGCACCTCGTCGTTCGGCGGCCCGCGGCGGCCATCGATGACCTCGCGCAGAAGATCCAGCCCCTCCTGCCGGCGCTTCTGGTTCATCAGTTCGATGCCGCGCACAAACGCTGCGGTGGCGTCCAGATCCGCGTCCAACCGAGTCATTCCCTCGCGCGCCGCCGGGCGCGCCGCCGATGTGCATGCTCTAAAGCAAGGCGCGCGGGCGCAAAGCCGGATTTCGCGCCGCGCCGCCCGGACCCCTGAATGACTGGACCCCGCCCCCCCGGACGCGGATAAGACGGCCATGACTGGTGAGCGCGCGAGCGGGGGCGTGTCGTCGGCGCTGCGGTGGCTGCTCCTGCCCTTCTGGCTGGCGCAGGTCTTCTCGGGCGAGAAGTCCTTCTGGCCCAACCCCTTGCTCGGCGACCCGAGGCTGAACCGCCACGGATTCGCCGTCTGGCGCGCCCGGCTGGCGCACCGGCTGACGGCGCGCCGGCGGCGGCGGCTGGAGCGCCTGATCCCCGCCTCCGACCGCCTCGCCTTCGAGCGCGACGGCTATGTCGTCAAGCGCGGGCTGTTGCCGCGCGAGACCTTCGCCCAGCTGGTCGCCGAGATCGGACAGCTCAGCGCCACCGCAGGCGAGTTCAAGGAGGGCGACGCCATCACCCGCCGCATCCCGCTCACTCCGGAGCTGCTGCGACGGCTGCCGGCCTGCCGCCGGCTCTTGGCGCATCCCGCCTTCCGCGGCCTCACCCGCTATGTCGGCGGGTTCGACGCCGACCCCCTGGTGTTCATCCAGACCATCTTCACCCAGGTCGACGACGGCCCCACCGATCCCCAGACCTCGATGCATATCGACACCTTCCATCCGACCATGAAGGCCTGGCTGTTGCTGGAGGACGTGGCCGAAGAGGACGGCCCTTTCACCTATGTCCCCGGCTCTCACCGGAGGACCCCGCGCCGGGAGGTCTGGGAGCGGCGGCTGAGCATCCGCGCCTCCGATCCGAAGACCCGCAAGACCGGGGGCGCCTTCCGCATCGGCAAGCCGGAGATGGCGCGGCTGAGGTCGGCCAAGCCCAAGCGCTTCGCGGCGGCCGCCAACACCCTGATCGTCGCCGACACCTACGGATTCCATGCCCGGCGGCGGAGTTCCAGGCCCTCGATGCGGCTGGAGATCTGGGCCTATAGCCGCGGCAATCCGTTCGCGCCCTGGACCCGCTTCGATCTCTCGCCGGCGCGGCTGTGGCAGGGCTATGCGGCCGCCATCGGCTTCGGACTGATGGAGCTGCGCCGCAAGCTCGGCATGCCGGTCGCCGATTTCCGCCAGGTCGCCCGGGCGACGCCGGGCGCGCCGCCGGAACCGTGGGAGCCGGCGCGGCGCTGACGCAGGCGTGATATGCTGGCGCCAGGGGCGCGCATGGATATTCAGGAGGCCAGAATGAATCGAACCTTGTTGGTCATCGCCGCTGCCGCAGCGGCGCTCGCAGCCGCCCTGCCCGCCGCCGCCCAGACCGGCCGCGAAAGCTGTTTCCGCCTCAGCCAGATCAGCAACACCATGCCCGACGGCGATCGGCGCATCTATGTGCGGGTCAACGTCAACAGCTTCTACCGCATCGACCTGGCCAACCGCTGCGCCTCGCTGCCCTATCCCGGCAACCATCTGGTGCTGACCCCGGCCGGCGGCAACGACCTGGTCTGCCACCCGATCGACCTGGACCTGAAGGTCAGCGAGGGCGGCGCCCGCGAGTCCTGCCTGATCTCGAGCATCACGCGCCTGACGCCGGAAGAGGCCGCCGCCATCCCCAAGAAGGTCAAGCCCTAGGAGCGCGTTCCGAAAAGCGGGAACCGGTTTTCGGAACAGAACGCGCGTGAATACAAAGATCTAGTTGAGGCCCAGCACGTCCATCATGTCGTAGAGGCCGGGCGGACGGCCCGCGGCCCACCGCGCCGCCTCTATGGCGCCCCTGGCGAACAGCGACCGGTCGCGCGCCGAGTGCGACAGGCTGATGATCTCGTCTTCGGCGGCGAAGACCACGCTGTGTTCGCCGACGATGCCTCCCCCGCGCATCACCGAAAACCCGATGGCGCCGGGACCGCGCGCGCCGGTCAGGCCGTCACGGCCGCGCTCGGACATGGCGGAAAGATCGACTCCCCGGCCGTCGGCGGCGGCTTGGCCCAGCATCAGGGCGGTGCCGGAGGGCGCATCGACCTTGCGGCGATGGTGCGCCTCGAACACCTCGATGTCGTAGTCGGCGGCCGGCAGCGAGCGGGCGGCCTGGCGGACCAGGCCTAGCAGCAGGTTCACGCCCAGCGAGAAGTTGCCCGATTTGACGATGGCCACGCGGCCCGAAGCGCCCAGGATCGCCTGCTCTTCGTCCGGCGAGGCGCCGGTCGAGCCGATCACCAGCGCCGGACCGCGGCGCTCGGCCGCCAGCCGCGCCAGGGCCGCCGACGCCGCGCCGCTGGAGAAATCGACGATCACGTCGCAGGCCGCCAGCGCACTTGGGGCATCGACCAGGGCCCGGTCGCAGAGCGTCTCGCCTGCCGCATCGGGGCGATCGAACAGGGCGGCGAGCTCGAGCCCGGGCCGCGCCTCGACCAGCCCGGCGACCACCCGGCCCATGCGCCCCAGCGCCCCCGCCACGCCGATCCTGATGGTTGCTTCACCCATGGCCGACCTTTAGCTGGCCAGCGCGGCCCCGACTAGGCGGTGGGCCATAGGCCCGCTCGCGGCCGCTTGCTGGCATGATGGCGATGACCGGGTCGACCCTTTCCGAAAGTCTGCTTCAAGGCGCGCGGCCGGTCGGTGCGGCGGTGGCGTTCATCTGAGCGGCTAATTCAGCGATGCGGGCCAGTTGATCATCGGCAATACCGCCATGGCGGTTTGATCGCGCGTAGCAAGCTCCTCGCCAGATCATGTCGAAGTAGGAGGCGGTCAGCTTGAATGGCTCTGCGAGCCCCACTGGCGGCTCCGGATCGGTACCGACGACCAGAGCCCAGACTTCTCGGCCAGCCAAGGCGCGACCGAGAGGCCGTTTGGCGGGAACGACGAGGAGGTCGGTAAGACGATCGAAGAAGGTCTTCATGACGCCACTCATGGCGTACCAATACAGCGGGGTCGCCAAAACGATCCTGTCGTAGCCGGCGATCTCGGTAGCGACCAGGAGGAAATCGTCGTCTGGGGCTCGCGCGTAGTTAAACGACCCCAGGGCCATGGGCGCTAAAGCAATTACCTTGCCGCCCGGCGTGCACAGCGAGCTCAGGTGCTCTGCCCCAGCCGCCGTATCTCCATCTGTCCGTGCCGATCCCATCAGGATCAGAGTGGTGCGTCTGTCGCTCTTCCGCATCGCCCAAGCTTCGCCAGCACGTGAAGCATGGTCCGCAAGTCACGCTCCGTCAAAGGTCGGCTCCCCCACCCTCCCCGGAACTTCGGAACGTCCGCTTGCCGGGCGGTCGCCTTACGCCGCGCGGCCGCGCCTGCGGCCTGGCCTCGTCTTGATGAGGACGTGATCTAGGCGGGCTTGCGGCCCGGATCGCTGGCGTCGGAGAGCTTTTCCTTGCGGCGGATCTTGTCGAGCAGCTGGGTCGCCTCCCAGCGGCGGCCGCGGTCGGCCAGCTCGCGTCCGGGCCGCGACGGGGCCTTGAGCGCCTTTTCCAGCGCGTCGATCGCCTTGGCCCCCTGGCCCTGGCGATAGAGGAAATCGCCGTAGAAATAGTTGGCGTCCAGCCCCGAGGGGCTCGCAGCCAGGGCCTTGTCCAGATAGACGCGCGCCCTTCGGGCGTCGCCGAAGCTCACCGGAAAACCGGGCAGTTGGGCATAGAGCGAGCCCAGGTTGGCGTAGATGGTCCCCGGGCCGATCGCATTGGGGTCGATGCGGGCGGCGCGCTCCAGCAGGCCGCGGGCGGCGTGGACCAGCTGCAGCGAGCTGATGTTGTGGCGGGCGTCCGCCTCGCAGAGCAGGGCCAGGGCCTCCCAGGCCAGGGGCTCGGCCCGGCCGGGCGCCTTGGCGGCCGCGGTCGCGGCGTC
>DATCFQ010000749.1:0-6653 GCA_036509495.1 Caulobacteraceae bacterium | reverse complement strand
CCGCCCTTCCCGCCGCTCCTCAATGAGGGCGTCAACAACCGATTCACGCGGCCCCGGGCCTGGGGGCGGATTGGTGAACAGCGCCAAGTCCAGTTCACGGCGGCGAGGTCGGACCAGCCCGCTGCGAATGAGCCGCGAAAGTCTTTCGCGCCCGTCGCCTTCGCCGCCGCCGCCGACAGCCTCGAGCCGGGCGACGGGGCGGCCCCTGTCGACGATGAGCACCGACGCGCCGCCCTTAAGCCCGTCGATCAAGGCGCTCAGGTTGTTCTTGGTCTCGCTGATGCTGGAGATCTTCATCTAGCTATTATGGCCAATTCACCATGGCTAATCAAGTCGGCCGGGTAGCGAGGACCATTCTAAGCCGCCACGGCCGCCTGCTTGCCGAGGATCATGTCCGCCGCCTTTTCGGCGATCATGATGGTGGGGGCGTTGGTGTTGCCCGACGAGATACGGGGCATGATCGAAGCGTCGACTACCCTCAGGCCCTCGACGCCATGGACGCGCAGCTGCGGATCGACCACCGCCATCGGGTCGTGGCCCATCTTGCAGGTGCCGACCGCGTGGTAGAGCGTCGCGCCGGCCACCTTGGCGTAGCCCAGCATCGATTCATCGGTGTCGCCGAACGGATCGGCGGCTGATTCCAGGAAGGGCTTCAGAGCCGGCTGGTTCATCACCTTGCGCACCAGCTTCAGCTCGGCCACGGCCATTTCCTGATCGTAGGGATCGGCGAGGTAGTTGGGCGCGATCGACGGATAGATCGTGGAGTCCGGCGACTTGATGTGGATGCCGCCGCGCGACTCCGGACGCAGCTGGCAAGGGTTGCAGGTCATGCCCGGCTGGCGCTCGAGCTGCAGCCCCTGGGTCCTGGCCAGCACGTCGAGGTCCATGCTGGCGGCCATCATGTGCAGCTGGATGTCGGGATGCTCCAGCTCCGGCCGGCTCTTGGTGAAGGCCACGGTGTGGGCGACCGCGAAGCTGAGCAGGCCCTTGCGCGAGACGGCGTACTTGAGGATCTCGCCGGCCAGCCGCGCGCCGCGCGACAGCTCGTTGACCGAGGTGCACTCCGGCTTCAGCCGATACTGGCAGCCGATCATGTAATGGTCCTGGAGGTTTTCGCCGACGCCCTTCAGTTCGTGGACGACGGCGACGCCCGCGCGCTTCAGCACATCAGCCTGGCCGATGCCCGAGCATTCCAGGATCTGCGGCGAGGCCACCGCGCCGGCCGCCAGGATCACCTCCTGGGCCCGCGCCGTGCGCTTCTCGCCCTTCTGCAGATATTCGACGCCGACCGCCGTCTTGCCTTCGAACAGCACGCGCAGGGTGTGGGCTTCGGTGGCCACCACGAGGTTCGGCCGGCCCATCACCTCGTGCAGATAGCCCACCGCTGCCGAATGGCGCTGGCCGTTCCGGATGGTGAACTGGAACCAGGTCACGCCCTCCTGATCGCCGGCATTGATGTCGCTCGAGCGCGGAATGCCGGCCTCGACGCAGGCCTCCAACTCGGCGGCGGACAGTGGGTGCTGCTCGGTGATGTCCGAGACATTGAGCGGTCCCCCCGTTCCGTGGAACTCGTCCTCGCCGCGCTCCTGATGCTCGGCCCGGCGGAAATAGGGCAGCACGTCCTGATAGGACCAGCCCTCGCAGCCCATCTGGCGCCAGCCATCGTAGTCGGCGGCCTGGCCGCGGATGTAGAGCAGGCCGTTGATCGAGGAGGAGCCGCCCAGGACCTTGCCCTTGGGCCACTTGTGCACCCGCCCGCCCGAGCCCGGATCCGGTTCGGTGTCGTAGAGCCAGCTGACCTTCTTGTTGTTCAAGGTCCGGCCGAACCCGACCGGCGTATGGATCAGGATATTGGTCCAGAATTGCTTGAGATTGTGGGTGGGCCGGTCGTCGCCGCCGGCCTCGAGCAGCAGCACCCGGTTCTTCGGATCGGCGGAAAGCCGGTTGGCGAGCACGCAGCCGGCGCTGCCCGCTCCAACGATGATGTAGTCGAACCCGCCTTCGGCCATGTCGTACCTCCCGGGCCCCGAGCCTCCCCTCTCGCCAGTGGACGGGCGGGCGCCGGGCCTAAGTCCAGAATGCAATCCGGCGGGAGGATGCTGTCATCCGCCCGCCGGTCAATGCACTACAATCAAAGGCTTGAGCTGCGAAGCTCAAAGGCGCTGCAGAGCGCCTGCGAGCCGCAACCCGAACGCTCTCGGCCTCAGCCGTGGGCGCGCCAGCCGCCCGGCGCATAGGAGGTGCGCACGGTCGAGACATAGGGGACCGGGCTGACGATGGCCTTGATCTCCATCTGCACGTGCCGCTCGACGGTGGGTTTGCTGGAACCGCCGCCGGACTCGCCCCAGATCAGGGAGACTTCGCGGCCCGGATCGGCGAATTCGTCGTCGAGCACCGCCAGGGTCAGCATCTTGCCCTCGTTGGAGGAGTAGCCGATCCAGGTCGAGACCCCGACGGTCTTGTCGCCGTGCAGCACCTTGTCGAACGGATGCATGCTGTAGACCGCCGACGGGAACTCCATGAACTTGCCGCGGCCTTCCTGCTTGAACTGCGAGGCGATGACCTTGGTCACATCGTCGTCGTTCAGGGCCAGGGTGACCTTGTGACGGTGATGGTCGCCCGCCTTCTTCTCCAGGGCTTCGCGACCGATGAAGTCGTGGTCGAACTTCACGAAGCCGCCGTACTGCAGGTCCCACGGGCTGAAGTAGTAGTCCTCGATGTTCTGGGAATCGAAGCTGCCGCCGATCGAGGCGCGGGCCTCGTAGGAGTCCTGCTTCAGCCACTCGCGGTAGGCCTTGGTCCCTTCGCCCGAATAGACGGCGGGCAGCGGCGAGGGCACCCAGCCCGACTCCAGGGTGTTGGACGAATAGGCGCGGGCGCCGACCAGGCGCATGCCGAACTCCTCGCCGGCCTCGACCAGGGCGTCGTGGACCGCCTGACCGTCGTCCCAGGGGCCGTAGAGCTCCCAGCCCGGCTGGCCCGACATGCCGTGGCGCAGCGCCCCGACGGTCTTCCCGGCGATGGTCAGGGTGGTCATGTTGAAGAACTTCAGGTCCTGCGGCTTGGAGCCGATGACCTTCTCGATGATGGCCATCGCGTTGGGGCCCTGCACCTGGTAGCGGTAGACCTTGCGGCGACCGTCGGTGCGCAGCGCGGTGCGCTGGTCCAGCGTGACCTTGACGTCGTACTTGCCGGTCTGGGCGTGGAAGGTGATCCACTCCAGCACCGGGGCGCGGCCGACCAGGTTGAACGTGTTCTCACCCAGGTAGAACAGGATCACGTCGCCGATGACGTAGCCTTCCGGCGTGCAGGGCACGAACTGCTTGGCCTTGCCCGGCTGGTAGCCGGCGAAGCTGTTGATGCCCAGATAGTTGAGCAGCTTGAACGCGTCCGGCCCTTCCACGGCCAGGTCGGCCATGTGGTAGGACTGGTTGAACAGCACGGCGGTCTTCTGCCAGGCATGCTGCTCGTCGCGCCAGTTGGTGTATTCCGGCTGGACGCCCGGATAGACGTTCGGGCCGGATTGCGAATTGCGGAGATACTCGACCGGGTTCTTGGCGGTCTTCAGCAGGTCTTCAAGACTACGTTGACTCATTATCTCTTCCTCTTTGGTCTCCGCCCTGCTCGCCCACGCCCCTGAGGGCTGCGCGCGCGCGTGGCGTTCTTATAAGCCCGCGAGCGGCGGGCGAAACTTGGCCGTGCTCTTTCAAGCGACGACAGACTTGGGTCAGGCGGCGCTAGTGCGGTGAATTTGAAGTTCGCCTGATGGTTGTGGCAGCCTCGTAGCGAACTTCAAATTCGTAAACCGCACTAGAATCATAAACTTGCTAGTGTCCTCATCGAGCCCGAAGTTCGCTTGCAGTCGACCCAGACACTGGCGAACTTCGGGCTCGGGACACTAGACACTAATTGGGTAGCCCCAGCGCCTGACGGGCTTCGCCGGGGGTGGCGGGGCGCGAACCCAGCCGTTCGACCAGCTCCACCGCCTGCACCACCATGTCGGCGTTGCCGCGGGCCTGCTTGCCCTTGCCCAGATAGGTGGAGTCCTCGAAGCCGGTGCGGATATTGCCGCCCAGGATCACCGACTGCGCCGCCATCGGCCAGGTGTGGCGGCTGACGCCGAAGCCCTGCCAGACCGCGCCGAGCGGCAGGTTGTTCCTGCAATAGATCATCGCCTCGGGCGTGGCGTGGATGCCGTACTTGGCCCCCATGACGATGGAATACATGCCCGGACCATCCAGGGCGCCCTCGGCGATCAGATCCTCGGCGAACACCAGGTCGCCGGTGTCGAAACATTCGATCTCGGGCTTCACGCCGCAATCGCGGATCATGTGGCCCATGGTGGTGATCATCGTCTTGGTGTTGATCGCCACCGTGCCGAAGATCTGCATGGTGCAGATGTCGAGGGTGCAGAGTTCGGGCCTCAGCGCCTCGATGTGCTCCAGGCGCCGCTCGGCGGTGAACATCATCGCCCCGGGGCCCGGCATGGCCGGATCCTCGTCGCTCTGCATCCAGTTGCAGCCCGGCCCGGTGGTCAGGTTGATGATCAGTTCGTTGTTCTTCTGGCGGATGCGATTGTAGACCTCGGTGTAGTCGTCCAGATCGGTCGAGGGCGCGCCGTCCGGCTTTCTCACGTGCACATGGATGATCGACGCCCCCGCCTCGCCGGCGTCGAGGGCGGCGTTGGCGACGTCCTCATTGGACTTTGGGAAGCTCGGGTGGTTCGGAACAGGCGAAGCGCCGGTCACCGCACAGGTGATGATGATCTTGTCTTTCACGGGGCTTTCTCGCGTCGGCAGGCGCATTAGCCGAGCCAGGGGCCTGTCACCAGGGGGAACCCTAATGCTGGTAGTACGGGCGCCCGGATCCGCGTTTTTGCGCTTGCGACCGGTGCTCGTTTCGGGTTTGTGTCCGGAAGCCCGAACGCTTAGCACGCAAAGTAATCGAGGTAATCAGGGCTGCTTATATTAGTGGTGGGGATACTATCATAACTAGACATCTGGCTAAAATCCCCCCACTTTGGACATTGCGACTCGCCGTGGAGTCGGGGGGCTGAGGGCGTTTTTCAAACAGCAAACACAAGCGACACGTAAGGCGCTCGTGCACCCCCGTTCCTGAAATCTGCCCGTAACCCGGGCGGCGAAGAAAAACGACGCGCTCCGCGAGGCGGAGCGAATGAAGGGGAACGGAATATGAAAGATTATCGCGCTTCTACGCGCACGCGCCTGTTGCGCTCGGCTGCGCCGATCGCTGCAGCCGCCCTGGCCGCTTTTGGATCGGCCGCTTACGCCCAGAACTCGCCCGCACCGGCGCCCGCGGCCTCGAACAACACCGTCGGGGAAGTGGTGGTCACCGCCCAGTTCCGCGAGCAAAGCCTGCAAAAGACGCCGCTGGCCATCACCGCGGTCAACGCGCAGATGCTGGAAGCGCGCAACCAGACCAGCCTCGCGGACGTCACCGCCCAGGCCCCGAACGTGACCCTCGCCCCCAACGGCGCGGCCTTCGGCTCCTCGATGGTGGCCTTCATCCGCGGCATCGGCCAGACCGACTTCAACCTGGCCTTGGAGCCGGGTGTCGGCATCTATGTGGACGACGTCTACTACCCCACCCTCACCGGCTCGCTGCTGGACTTGCTGGACCTCGACCGGGTCGAGATCCTCCGCGGTCCGCAAGGCACCCTGGCCGGCAAGAACTCCATCGGCGGCGCGATCAAGCTCTACAGCCAGAAGCCGAACGGCAATGACGGCGGCTATATCGAAGGCACCTATGGCAGCCTGAACAAGCTGAACGCCCGCGGCGCGGCCGACTTCACTGTCGTGCCCGACAAGCTGTTCGTGCGCATCTCGGCCTCGACCGAGAACCACGACGGCTACGTCACCCGCTACGACTACGCCTGCACCCATCCGAACTCGAACCTGAAGAGCCTCGAGGTCGGCGACGGCTGCGTGCTCGGCCATGACGGCTCGCAGGCTCTCACCTCCGGCCGCATCGCGGTCCGCTGGGTGCCGACCGAGAAGCTCGAGGTCAACCTCGAAGCCAACATGACCAACGACAAGTCGGGCGTGCAGGCCAACACCCTGGTCAAGGTGGCCCCGGGCCAGCTCGATCTGCCGTTCCAGAGCATCTACACTGTCGGCGTCAACGGCCAGCCGGTGTTCTTCGGGCCGCAGTTCCTGCCGTCCAACCCCTACCAGAGCTACGCGACCTACTACTCCAACGCCTGCTCCTTGCTCTTCGGATGCGACCCCTACGCGCCCATCACCGTGCCCGCGATCAACTACTTCAAGGGCGGCGGCGGCGACATCACCATCGACTACAAGCTGGCCGACAACCTCAGCTTCAAGTCGATCACGGGGATGCAGTACTACGAGAACCAGTTCGCCGAGCAGACCGACGCCTCGCCGATCGGCGTGGAAATCCTGCTGCAGCGGCAGGTCCACCACTCGCTGACCCAGGAGTTCCGCCTCAACGGCAACTTCGGAACCGTGTTGGACTACACCGTCGGCGCCTTCTACCTGGATCAGGACGGCGGCCTGAACGCCCGCGTCGGCCTGCCCTGGGTCGGCTTCGACTTCGAGCACGGGCCGGACTCGACGCCGGCCAGCACCAAGGCCGTCTTCGGCGACGCCACCTGGCACATCATAGACAAGCTC
>DATCFQ010000748.1:0-7334 GCA_036509495.1 Caulobacteraceae bacterium | reverse complement strand
CCTCGAAGGCCAGGGCGATCCCCGCCATCAGCCCACCGCCCGACGCCGGGCAGATCAGCACATCGGCCGAGGCCCCGGCCTCCTGGAGCTGCCGCGCCACCTCCAGGCCCACCGTGCCCTGGCCGGCGATGACGTCGGGGTCGTCGAACGAGGGGACCACCACTGCGCCCCGCTCCTGTCCGATCCGGGCCGCGATGGCCTCGCGGGACTGCGTGAAACGGTCGTAGAGCACGATCTCGGCCCCGAAGCCGCGGGTCGCCTCCATCTTCGTCCGGGGCGCGTCGGATGGCATGACGATCACCGCCGGAACGCCCAGCATCCTGGCGGCGGCGGCGACGCCCTGGGCGTGGTTGCCGGAGGAGAAGGCGACGACGCCCCTCGGCCGCTCGGCCGGGGTCAGCCGCACCAGCCGGTTATAGGCGCCGCGCAGCTTGAACGAGCCGGTTCTCTGCAGGCACTCGGCCTTGACGAACACCGGCCCGCCGGCGGCCTCGTCGAGCGCATCGCTGCGGATGAGCGGGGTGGCGACCACTACGCCGGCCAGCTTGGCGGCGGCGTCCTCGATATCGGCGAACTCCGGCAGGTTCATGCGGCGTCCCCTCTGCGCCGGGCGGCCAGCACCGGCCCGGCGGGCGTGTCGATCAGCTGTCCGTCCAAACCGAACACCTCGCCAAGCACGGCCGGCGACAGCGCCTGCTCCGGCGGACCTTCCGCCGCGATCCGCCCGCGATCCAGCACCACCAGCCGGTCGCAGGCGCGGGCGGCGAGGCTGAGATCGTGCAGGGTCAGGACCACGGCGGCCCCGGCCATGGCCTCCGCCCGCATCAGCCCGATCGCCAGCAGCTGGGCGTCCGGATCCAGGCCCGCCGTCAGCTCGTCGGCCAGCAGCAGGGGCGCGCCGCTGGCCAGCAGTCGCGCCAGCAGCACCCGCGCCCGCTCGCCGCCCGACATGTCGAACACACCGCGGCTGGCGAGATGACCGAGGCCGACCTTGGCCAGCGCCTCGGTGGCGACCGCTTCCGCCCGCGCTTGGGACAGGCGCATGGCGCCGAGGCCCGCGGCCTGCAGCGCATGGACGTTCCAGGCCAGCCGCCGCTCCTGGGGCAGATAGCCGGCCCGCCGCGCCAACTCAGCCGGCGATAGCCGCCGTACCTCCTCGCCGCCCAGCCGCGCCGCACCGCCCGCGAGGGGCTGCAAGCCGAGCGCCGCGCGCAGCAGGGTGGTCTTGCCCGCGCCGTTGGGGCCGACGACGCCGACCACCTCGCCGGCCTGGACAGTAAGGTTGACCCCGTCCAGCACCGTCTGGCCGCCGCGGAGGACGCTCACCCCTCGAAGCTCCAGCCGCGGGCTCATGCGCGCCAGCTCCGCGAGGCGCGCCAGGCGATCAGGGCGAACAGCGGCGCGCCGAACAGGGCGGTGACCACGCCCAGTTTCAGCTCGACCTCCGAAGGGATCACCCGGCCGATCAGGTCGGCCGCGACCAGCAGCAAGGCCCCGGCCAGGGCCGACGGCAAGAGCGTCCGGCCGGGCTCGTTCCCGGCGCCCGCGCGCACCAGATGCGGGGCGGCGAGGCCGACGAAGCCGATGATCCCGGCCATGGCCACCGCCGATCCGGTCAGCAGCGCCGCCCCGGCCACCGCGGCGGCCCGCAGCCGCCCCATCGGCAGGCCGAGCGTCGCGGCCGTCTCCTCGCCCAGGGTCAGGGCGGTCAGCCCCCGCGCGGCGTAGGCGCAAAGGCCGGCGCCGATGGCCATGGGGGCCAGGGCCCAGGCCAGGTCGCTCCAGCTGCGGTCGGCAACCGATCCCATCAGCCAGGACAGCACCTCCGCCGTGGCCACCGGCGAGGGCGACAGGTTGAACACCAGGGCCATCAGGGCCCCGCCCATGGCCGAGAGCGCCACGCCGAACAGGATCAGGGCTTCGGGCTCGCGGACACGCGCGGCGAGGGCCGCCAGGGCCGCGCCAGCGCCCAAGGCGCCGACCAGGGCCGCCGCCTCGACCGCCCCCGGCACCGCCGCCAGCCCCAGCGCCAGGGCGATGGCCGCGCCGAGGCCGGAGAAGGCCGACACCCCCAGCACCGCCGGATCGGCCAGTGGATTGCGCAGCAATCCTTGCATCACCGCGCCCGAAAGACCGAGCGCGGCCCCCACCAGGGCGGCGGCGGCGGTCCGGGGCGCGCGGATCGACCAGAGGATCTCGCCCGGGCCCGAGCCCGGATGTCGCAGGGCCTCGGCGTACTGGGCCACGCTCAGCGGGACCTCGCCGATCAGGCAGGCGGCGGCCATGGCGGCGACGAGGCCGGCGGTCAGCCCCAGGATCAGAACCAGGGTCCGGCTCATCGGTCCGCCCGCACCGCGTTCGCCAGGCGCTGCGCCCCGTCGGCGGCGAACCAGGCCGGGCAGCCGAGGATGTCGCCCGGCAGGGATGCGACCACCCGTCCCCTCAGCGTCCGGTTCAGCACCGGGCTGGAAGCCAGCGACCAATGCTGGGTGCGGACCGATGCGGGGTCGAAGAAGCCGAGCGCCACCGCGTCCGGCGGGTTCAGCGCCAGGCGCTCCAGGGACACAGGCTGGAATCCGGGCGCGGACGCGGCGTTGGCGTATCCCGCCGCCCGCATCATCGCCGCGACCAGCGTTCCCCGGCCCGCGGTGAAGCCGCCCGAGGTCAAATAGAGCAGACGCCGCCCGCGTCCCGCGCCCCTGGCCGCCGCGAGCTTCGCATCCATGCCGGCGATCAGGGCCTCGCCTTGCGGGCCTCGCCAGAGCGCGGCGGCGACCCGGCGGATGTTGGCGCGCACGCCGTCGAAGTCCGCGGCGTCGTCGATGCCGACGACCGTCACGCCCAGGCTCGCGAGGCGGCGGACCATCTGGGCGTCCCCGCCCCATTCGTGGACCACCACGGCCGGCCGGACGGCCAACACCGACTCCAGGTCGGCGCGCCTGAGCGGCAGGCCATACGCCGCCGCCCGCAGATAGGAGTCCGGCTGGCGCGCCCGATAGGAGAGGCCGGCGATATCGCCGCGCGGGGCCAGGGCGAGGACAAACTGGTCGGCGCACTGGTCGAGCGAGACCACCCGGGGTCCGGCCGCCGCAGCGCCGCTAAGGACAAGCACGGCCGCGCCTGCGCCCGCCGCCATCGCCCGCCGAATTGGAGACTTCCAGCCCCGCATCGCCCCCTCGCCGCCCGGCCTGAGTAGGCGGCCGCCGCGCCCGCCACAAGCAGGGCGAGCTTTACGAGAGCCGACCCCAGCGCGTAATCGGCGGTGGATGACCGCCCGCCCCTCCCCCGCGCTCGCCGAAACGCCCAGCGTCATGCGCACCACCGGCTGGGCCGACTATGAGCTGGTCGACTCCGGAGCCGGGCGAAAGCTGGAGCGCTATGGCCCGTTCCGGGTGGTGCGGCCCGAGCCCCAATGCCTGTGGACCCCGCGCCTGTCCGACGATGACTGGGCCGCCGCCGACGCCACGTTCGATCCGGAAGGTGAAGACGACACCGGCCGCTGGCGTTTCGCAAAACCGATCGACGCCCGCATCCCCCTGGCCTGGCGGGGCGTGCGCTTCCACGGCCACTTCACCGCCTTCCGCCATCTCGGCTTCTTCCCCGAGCAGGCCGCCAACTGGACCTTCATCGAAGAGCAGGTGCGCAGCGCGGGCCGGCCGCTGAAGCTGCTCAACCTGTTCGGCTATACCGGCGTCGCCAGCCTGGTGGCGGCGGCCGCGGGCGCTTCGGTGACGCATCTGGACGCCTCCAAACGCGCCATCGGCTGGGCGCGGGAAAACGCCGAGCTTTCCGGAGTGGCCGACCGGCCGATCCGCTGGATCTGCGAAGACGCCCGCCGCTACGTCCAGCGCGAGGTGAGGCGCGGCGCCCGCTATGACGGCATCATCCTGGATCCCCCGAAATATGGCCGCGGCCCTGCGGGCGAGGTCTGGCGGATCTACGAGGACCTGCCCGAGCTGATCGCCGGCTGCGCCGAGCTTTTGAGCGAGGACGCCCGCTTCCTGATCGCCAATGTCTATGCCGAGCGGCTCTCGGGCCTGGCGGTCGGGAGCCTGCTGCGCGAAGTGCTGCCCGGCCGGGGCGGCCGCATCGACTGGGGCGAGCTCGCCCTGGTCGAGCAGGGCGGCGAGCGGGCGGTGGGGCTTTCGTTCTTCGCCCGCTGGAGCGCCGACGCGTGAGCGGCCGGGCCGTCACCTCCCTGACCAACGCCACGGTGAAGGCGGTGCGGGCGCTGCACCTGCGCAAGGAACGCGAGGAGACCGGCCTGTTCCTGGCCGAGGGCCTGAAGATCGTCATCGAGGCCGTCGAGCTCGGCCATGCCCCCAGGACCCTGCTCTATGGTCCGGGCGCCAGCCATCCGCTCTTGAACAAGGCGATCCAGGCGACCGAGGCGGCCGGCGGCGAGGTGATCGAGGTCACCCAGGGTATCCTGGAGAAGATCTCCCGCCGCGAGAACCCGCAGATGGTGATCGGCGTCTTCGCCCAGGCGTTCACGCCGCTGGAGGCGCTGGAGCCTCAGAGCGCCGCCTGCTGGGTCGCCCTGCAGCAGGTGCGCGATCCCGGCAATCTCGGCACGGTGATCCGCACCGCCGACGCCGCCGGCTGCGGCGGGGTGATCCTGGTCGGCGACTGCTGCGACCCCTATTCGGTGGAGGCGGTGCGCGCGACCATGGGCTCGATCTTCGCGGTGAAGATCGCCAAGGCCAGCGTCGACGCGTTCCTGGATTGGCGAAAATCCTGGCCGGGCTCGGTGGTCGGGACCCTGCTCAGCGCCACCACCGATTACCGCGCCGCCGAGTACCGCCGCCCCACCCTGGTGCTGATGGGCAGCGAACAGGCCGGCCTGCCCCAGGGCCTCGCCGCCGCCTGCGACGTGGCGGTGAAGATCCCCATGCGCGGCCGGGCCGACAGCCTGAACCTCGCGGTGGCCACGGGGATCATGATCTACGCGGCGACGGATTGACGGCCAGGACTGCAGCCGACGCAACTTCGCGGGGTATTGAACGTTAGGGAGTCACATGGCCAATGCTGGCGGGTCGATTGCGCCGGCTTGATGGTCATGACTTCCCGGCCTCTGGCTTTCGCCCCGCGAGCCTCCGGTTTTCCGAGGGCTCGCTATGCCTGCCCGAAAACAGAACCCTGAAGACGTTGCGCTGAGCCTGACCTTGGCGGTCGTTTCGTCATCGCCCGCGCCGCTGCTGCTCCTGGACGACCAACTCACCATCATCGCCGCGAGCCAATCGTTCTGCGACGGGTTCGACGTCAGCGGAGCCGATCTTGCGGGTCAAGCCCTCTATGACCTGGGAACCGGCGAGTGGGACATTCCCCAACTACGCGCCTTGATGATCGAGGCGGCAGCCGGCGCTGAGTCAGCCGGTCCCCGCGAGATGGATTTCAAACGAGCCAAGCGGCCCACCCGCCGCCTGATCGTCGAGGCCAGGCGACTGGCCTATCTTGACCTCGCACAGACTCGCATCCTGGTCGCGGTGACCGACGTCACCGAGGCAAGGGCTGATGCAGCGTTGAAAGACGAAATCCTGCGTCAGAACAGCGTGCTGCTGCAGGAAGTCCGCCATCGGGTCGCCAACAGCCTGCAGATCATCGCCAGCGTTCTGCTGCAGACTGCGCGAAAGACCGAGTCCGACGAGACGCGCTCCCATCTCAAGGACGCCCACCATCGGATCATGTCGGTCGCCGCCTTGGAACGGATGCTGTCCTCCTCCAAGGCCGGCGACGTCGATGTGCATGCCTACTTCTCCAGCCTCTGCGAGAGCATCTCGGCCTCGATGATTGGCGAGCTCGACCAGATCTCGCTGACCGTCGAGGGTGGCGACGGGGTGGTGGAGGCCCGGGTCTCCATGAGCCTGGGCCTGATCGTCACCGAACTGGTGATCAATGCCCTGAAGCACGCCTTTCCGGACGGAAGGCCCGGAACGATCAAGGTCGATTACAATTTCCATGGTCCCAACTGGGTCCTGTGCGTGCGCGACGACGGCGTCGGAATGCCGCCGCCAGGCGCGGAGACTCGCACAGGCCTGGGCACAAGCATCGTCCGGGCCTTGGCCAAGCAGCTGAATGCCGAGGTCGAGGTCGTTCCCGGACAACCGGGGACGAAAGTGTCCATCCACCATGTCCAGGTCGCCCTGGTCCAAGACGAGCCTGAGACGGCAAGCGAACCGCTTGCGACGGCCGCGCCCCACGCCAGTGCGATCAGCGGCTAACGACCGGAGGAATGATCATGACCGCGCCGCGAACCGGCAAGACACGCGAGACTCTGATGATCGTCGAGGACGAAGCGCTCATCGCGATGGTCCTCAGGGACATGCTGGAAGACGCCGGCTACCACGTCCTCGACCTGACCGATCGCCGCGCCGAGGCGCTGGAGGTCGCCAAGGCACACAAGCCGGATCTCGCGCTCGTCAACATCCGGCTCGCCGGCCGTGACGACGGTATCGAACTCGCCAAGCAACTGAAGGCGCAGGGCGTCCCGGTCTTGCTGATCAGCGGGCAGACCAGCCGCGCCCGGTCGGCCCAGACGGTGGCGATCGCCTCACTGCCCAAGCCCTACGACGCCGCCGACATGGTGCTCGCCGTCGCCTACCTCCTGGCCCGCATGCAAGGGGACTCTTCGCTGGCCGCGCCGCCAGGGCTCGAAGTCTTCGACGACAGCGATCTCGCGCCAGCGGCCCAAGGCGCAGCTCAGCCCGGAACCGCCGCTTCAGTTCACGATGTCGCTGCCGCTGGCGCCGGCTGAGGGATCGGCGATCCAGGCCGGCCAGAAGTCCTGCGGCCAGCCGGCGGCGACATAGAGGCCATGGATCACCGAGAGAGTCTGGCGGATCTGGGGAAGGTTGATGCCGATGGCGCAGGGCGTCTCGGTCCCGAACTCGAAGGTGAGGATGATCTTGTCCCCCGCGGGGCGGATGTTGACCGTCCGCACCAGGCCGGCCAGGGACTGCGGCTGCGGGCGCACCGGGGCGACCTTGCCGAAGTCGGCCATGGCCGCGGCCTGTTCCCACGACTGCACCGCCGTCTCGTGCCCTCTGGCGATCTCTTGCGGTCCCGCCTTGGCCAGCATCGGCACGATCGCATTGACCAGCGCCCGGCAGAGCCGCTGGGTCAGCCACAGGCGCGTGGTCGCGCCGTCCTTGTACTCGGCATCCCAGGCCAGACGATCCTCGGCCGCGTCGTAGGACAAAGAGAATTTGTGGATTTCCGTCATCGCCCTGCGGGTAAGGCGAAATGGCTGCCCGTTGTCAATCGAGACCCCACGCGCCTGACCCCCCACCGCTCACCCCGGCGAAGGCCGGGGCCCAGGACAGGTCAGCTCACAG
>DATCFQ010000747.1:0-3587 GCA_036509495.1 Caulobacteraceae bacterium | reverse complement strand
TCTGCCAGACGGTGTTGTCGTCGACCGTCGAGCGTGGCGGCATCCAGCCGTCGCTGTTGGCGGTCGGGATCAGCCAGATCGTCCAGGGAGCGGTAGGACCAGAAGGACTGAGAGGGAAGCTTCGGCTATTCAGCAAGGTGGCCAGGGCCGCAGTGACCGGGTGCCCGGCGCTGGCGCTACCCGCGGGGATGAAGCCCGGCGAAGACGGATCGTCGGTCACCGGGTTGTACGGAATGTTGGTGGTCCAGCCGGTGATGAACGGGGTCGGGAACAGGTTCGTCGCCGTATGGGTGGAGACGAAGGTGCCGCGGACGTAGGCGGTCAGGTTGTCGGTGATGTCGTAGTGCGCCGCGCCGTACATCGACCAGCGGGTCAAGGGCGAGGTGATGAAGTAGTCGTCGACCTGGTTGGTCTTGAGGCCCTGGATGAGCGCGCCGCTGGGCGCGACGAAGGTCTCGTGGGCGACGTGGCTGCCATCGACCGTGGCGGTCGAATTGTAGACCTGGCCCAACGCCCCCGGGCTGCCGAAGGTGCCGTTGGCGATCGTGCCGTTGTTGTTGAGCTGGAAGATTGCGAAGCCGCTGGCGAAGCCGAACGGCTGGCCGGTGACGGCGCTCACCGCCGCGCCCGACGGCGCGGTGTTCGGGCCGAAGAAGTACGAGCCGGTGTCGAAGAACTCGTTGGTGGCGGTGGTCGGGTCGGCAAAGCCTCTTTTGAAGAAGTCGTGGTTCTTCTGGTAGGAGGCGGCGCGGGTGTAGTGCTCGAGCGCGAAGGTGACGTTGCCGCGGTCGTCGGCGAAGTTGGTGCCGAACAGGGTGCTGATCTTGAACTCGTTGCCGTCGCCGGCCTGGGTGACGCCGTACTGGGCGTCGACGTCCAGGCCCTGGTAGTTCTTCTTCAGGATGAAGTTGACCACGCCCGACACCGCGTCGGCGCCGTACACGGCCGAGGCGCCGCCGGTGACCACTTCCACGTGATCGATGATCGCCGAGGGGATCGAGTTCAGGTCGACCACCAGCGAGCCGTTCACCGGCTGCAGCCGCTGGCCGTCGGCCAGCACCAGGTTGCGGTTGGCGCCCAGGCCCCGCAGCGAGGCGGTCGAAATGCCGATGGTGTGGGTGGCGCTCTCCTGCACGTCGGCGGACCCGACGCCGGTCAGGTCCTGGTCGGGAGCGAACTGCGGCAGCTTGTTCAGCGTGGCCTCGACCGCGACGTTGGCGGTGTTCTCGAAGGCCTGGGAACCAACCGTCACCATCGGGCTGGTGGAGGTGAAGTCGCGCTTGGCGATACGCGAGCCGGTCACCACCACTTCACCGACCGAGGCCGGGGCCGCCGCCGGGGCGCCCGAGTTCTGGGCGAAAGCCGCCCCGCCCGTCATCGCCATCCCGATCAGGATCGCCGTGGATCCGATGAGTGCGGACCGCGTGGTCCGGCCATAAGCTGCCTTGCCTTGCATAATTCTACTCCTCCCGAGTTCGTGGACGCGCACGGACAGGCCGGACGCGTGAATGCGGTGCGATCGACGTCGCAGTGAGTTGGCTACGCTGTTCCTGCTCCGAGCCGTTCAAGGCCACGGGTCCGGGAGATGCAGTCCGTCCCGGCATGAGCCGGACACCGCTCGCCGATGCGAACAGGGCCTATCGCTCACACTCCAGGTGACGGTTGGTTCCCCCCAAACTCGCGACCTTTACGGTTCGTGTCGTTAATTGCCTTTGCATTGCGGAGAATGAAGGAACGGTCGAAACGTGTCAAACCCGTCAAAATTCAGACACACGTTAGTGATGCTGAAAAGCCACGCCTTCGCTCGTCGCGCGATGCGTCCGCCCGAAGCCGCCGGCGCTCCAGCCGGATTTCCCGGGACGCCCAATTCGACTAGCTAGAAAGCGGATGCGCGTTTGGGCGCGTCGCGCCTTTGGAACACGACATGCCGACCCGTAAGGGCGATCCGGCGGGAAAGCCGGGCGATCCGGCGCCCGCTGGGGCCGCACGCTGGTTCGAGACGGGGAACCTCGCGTTTCGACAGGGCGATCTCCCCCAGGCCGCCGCGGCCTATGAGCGGGCTCTCGTGCTGTCGCCCGCCCACGCCGACGCCTGGCTGAACCTCGGCGCGACCTACCGGCGACTCGAGCGCATCGAGGACGCCGGCGCCTGCGCGCGCCGGGTGCTGGATCTGCGGCCGGACGATCCCGGCGCGCTGAACAATCTGGCCAATGTGCTCAACGCTCGAGGACGGCTGGAGGAGGCGGCGGCTTGCTACCGTCGCGCGCTAGACCTCAGGCCGGACGACGCCGAGACCTATTACAACCTGGTCAATCAGCAGCCGCTGAACGACGGCTCGACCGAGTCGGAGGCCATCTTCGCGCGTCTCAGCCGCCAGGCCGAAGCCCTGGACCGCTTCACGGCCAGAGAGCAAAGCGCCCTCTTGTTCGCGCTCGGCAAGGCGCTCGACGCCCGCGGCGACGCTGATCGGGCGTTCGAGCGCCTGGCCCGCGCCAACGCCCTGCACAGGTCCGCCCTCCAGTTCGACATCGCCGCGTCCGAGCGGCTGGCGGCGGTGATCGCAAAGCAGTTCGATCCGGCGCTCTTTGGACGCCTCGCTGGTGCGGGATCGGCCAGCGAACGGCCGGTCTTCGTGGTCGGGATGCCGCGATCCGGCACCACCCTGGTCGAACAGATCGTCAGCGCCCATCCCGACGTGCACGGCGCCGGCGAGATCGGCCTCCTGCCGGCGCTGGTCTCACAGGTGCGCAACCCGCAGGGACGGGGCTTTCCCTTCTGGGCGGACGCCCTTTCGGAAGCGGACCTGGGGCGCCTGGCGCAGGCCTATCTGGGCGCGCTCGAGCCGCGTGGACCCGGCAAGGCGCGGATCACCGACAAGACCATCGGCAATTTCGAACTTCTCGGCCTGGTTCACCTGTGCCTGCCGAACGCCAGGATCATCCATTGCCGGCGCGACCCCAGGGATACTTGCGTCTCCTGCTTTTCGACGCGGTTCAGTGGCGGCCACCCCTATGCTTACGATCTGCAGGAACTCGGCCGCTATTGGCGCCTCTACGACCGGTTGATGGCCCACTGGCTGGAGGTGCTGCCGCCAGGGCGGATCTTCGAGGTGGATTACGAGGCGTTGGTGGAGGACCTGGAGGGCTCTGCGAAGCGTCTCATCGCGCACCTCGGGCTGCCGTGGGACGACGCCTGTCTTCGATTCTACGAGTCCAAGCGCGAGGTCCAGACCGCCAGCTTCGCCCAGGTTCGCCAACCCATCTACAAGGGATCGGTCGGTCGCTGGCGCCGCTTCGCCCCGCACCTCGGCCCTCTACTCGAGGCTCTCGGCGAGACCTGATCGGGCAAGCCGTCCTGGCTCTGGAGCAAGGTCAGTCCAGATCGACGATGACCTTGCACTGGTGGGTGCGCTGCTTCAGCGCCTCGAACGCCGCGGGCATGGCTTCGAGCGAGACATGGTCGGTGATCATCTCGTGCGGGACGGTCATGCCGGAGTCGAACAGATCCAGCGTCGTCTGGAAGTCGCGCAGATCGTAGAAGGCCGAAGGCTGGACCCTCGCCTCCTTCTGGATCAGCCAGAACGGATT
>DATCFQ010000746.1:0-4182 GCA_036509495.1 Caulobacteraceae bacterium | reverse complement strand
AATCCGTTGCATGTCTTCCTGGAGCCGGACGCGGTGGCCGTCGCGCCCTCCACGCCTGAGCCCGCTACAGCGCCTGTCGCGGCGGCGCCCATGGCCGCTCCGGCCGCCGAAACGCCGAAGTCTCCGGCCGCGCCAGCGAGCAATCAACCATCACTGGGTGGGAAGCCATGACCCAGTCCATACGCCTAATTCGCGCCGCCAAATGTGCGGCCATCTTATACCAACCGCCGGTGAGAATGACTCCTAGGGGATTCCCCTGATGCCCGAACAGTGATTGAACTAAACCGCTGCCGCGGTAGGCGGAGCGCGGGTCTGGCCTGATGAGGCCCCTGCCTGAGAAGATTTGGTGTCGAGCCAAGCTTCCAGACAGGAGAACCCCAGATGGCCCAGGTGAGCCCTCTACGTCAGCGGATGATTGAAGATCTGACGATCCGCAATTTGTCGCCGGAGACCCAGCGATCCTACGTGCATCACGTGTCGAAGTTCAGTCGATTTTTTGGCCGATCGCCGGATCAGCTGGGATACGAGGAGGTCCGCGCCTATCAGGCGCATTTGGTGGGCCGGCGGGTTTCTTGGGGCGCGTTGAACCAGACGGTGTGCGCCTTGCGCTTCTTTTATGGCGTGACGCTGGGTCGATCCGACCTGCCCGAGCGGATCGCCTACGCCCGCAAGCCGCGCAAGTTGCCGGTCGTGCTGAGCGCCGGTGAGGTGGTTGGCTTTCTGCAAGCGGTGAAGGGGACCCGCAACCGGGTGGCCCTGATGACCACCTATGCGGCGGGACTGCGCGCCTCGGAGGCGGCGCGCCTGAAGGTGACGGACATCGATAGCGGCCGGATGGTCATTCGCGTCGAGCAGGGCAAGGGCGGCAAGGACCGCTATGTGATGCTGTCGCCGCAACTGCTGGAGATCTTGAGGGCCTATTGGCGGTTGACCAAGCCGGGGCGTTGGCTGTTTCCCCGGCGCGATGGCCGCGGCCCGATCCATCCGCAGACATTGGGGATCGCCTGTCGAACCGCGTGTGAGGTTCTGGGGGTCGAGAAGCGGGTGACCGTGCACACCCTTCGCCATAGCTTCGCCACCCACCTGCTGGAAGCCGGCACGGACATACGGATCATTCAGGTGCTGCTGGGCCATCGCAGCCTGGTGACGACGACACTTTACGCTCAGGTCTCAACGGCCGTGATCGGCCGGACCGCCAGCCCTTTTGATCAGCTCCACATGGCGGCCGCGCCACCCGGCTGAGCCGCGCGCCATGCGCCCGGACCTGGAGGTGGCGGATGTCTTGCACCGCCACGGCGCTGAGTATCGCCGCGACCATGTAGGCCATCTCGGGCGCGTCGAGCGTCGGGTGATGGCGGCGGTGGAGGCGTGCCGGACCGCGGCGCTGGGCGGCCACGCCGAGCACTGCGCCGACTGTGGCCTCGTGCGGCAGGCCTACAACTCCTGCCGCAACCGCCACTGTCCCAAGTGCCAGGGCCTAGCCCGGGCCCAGTGGCTCGCGGAGCGTCAGGCCGAGCTGCTGCCGGTCCCGTACTTCCATGTGGTCTTCACCCTGCCGGCCCCGATCGCCGAGATCGCGTTCCAGAACAAGGCGGCGGTCTACGCGATCCTGTTCAAGGCCGCCTCCGAGGCCTTGAGAGTGGCCGCCGCCGATCCTCGGCATCTGGGCGCCGAGATCGGCGTGGTCGCCGTGCTTCACACCTGGGGCCAGAACCTCCACCATCATCCGCATATCCACTGCGTCGTGCCGGGCGGCGGCCTGTCGCTCGACGGCCAGCGCTGGGTCCCCTGCCGCCCGGGATTCTTCCTGCCGGTCCGGGTGCTGTCGCGCCTGTTCAGGCGGCTGTTCCTGGAGCACCTGCGGGACGCCTTCGAGGCTGGGGAACTTCGCTTCTTCGGCCAACTTGCAGGCCTGGCCGAGCCGATCGCCTTCTCAACCCATCTGGCCGGGCTAAGGCGGATCGAGTGGGTCGTTTACGCCAAGCCTCCGTTCGGCGGTCCCGAACAGGTCCTCGCCTATCTTGGCCGCTACACCCATCGTGTCGCCATCGCCAACAGCCGCCTGGTCAGCCTGGACCGGGGACAGGTCAGCTTCGGCTGGAAGGATTATCGCCACCACGACAAGCGCAAGATCATGACCCTGACCGCCGATGAGTTCATCCGGCGCTTCCTGCTGCACGCTCTTCCAGACGGGTTCCATCGCATCCGTCACTACGGCCTCTTCGCCAACGGCCACCGCGTCGCCAAGCTCGCCCAGTGTCGCCTTCTGCTGGCGGCGCCCCCGCCAACACCGCCGGCCCCCGCCACCGACTATCGCGAGCGCTATCGCTGTCTCACCGGCTGTTCCCTGGACATCTGCCCCGCCTGCGGCGGGGCCATGGCCCCGTGCGGCTCGACCCCACGCAAGCCTCCAACCTGGCCGGACACCTCATGACCCGCCAACGATCCCCAGGCTCACACCCTGCCCCCCGGCGTCTGTCGCAGACGCCGCCGGGCGCCTGCGCGCCGTCGGTCAACGATGGGTCTTGTTGTCGCCTGCAACGCCGAGCCGCAACTCGGCGCCCTCCATGGCGACGTCTCCAACGTCTCGGACGGGCCCGCAACGCCACGCTGCACGACGTCACGGACTGCCGCGCGTCTGCCTCTCGCGCCTCGGACGCACCAGCGAGCCCTAAATCCCCATAGCCGCGCCCGCCATCCCGCGGTTCAGTTCAATCAGGCTTCAATGTAGTCGCGACCGTGCGCACCCCACCGATCGCGTCCGCGACTACACAGAACCCTCCAGATTCACCCTCCTCGTTGGAGAGGAGCGAATGGATGGCTTCGGTTGGTTTGCGTGGAGACTTTGATGCGGCGGGAGTTCGCCGGCTTGCCCGGGAGGCGGGCGATGCGGATCAGGTGCGTCGGCTGTTGGCGATAGCGGCGGTCTATGAGGGGATGAGCCGGGAAGATGCGGCGCGGATCGGCGGCATGGATCGCCAGACCCTGCGCGACTGGGTTCACCGGTTCAATGACGAGGGCGCCGCTGGCCTTGTAAACCGCCCTCCGCCTGGCAACCCCAGACGCCTGACATCCGAGCAGGAGGCCGAGCTGGCCAAGGTCGTCGAGGCGGGGCCAGGCTCGGCGGGTCTTGACCATCTTGCCCGGTGGCGCTGCATCGACCTGAAGGGGCTGATCCAGGAGCGCTGGGGCGTCCACTACCACGAGCGGACCATCGGCAAGCTGCTGGACCGGCTCGGCTTCAGCCACATCACCACCCGGCCCCAGCACTATCGCCAGGACGAGGTGGCGATGGAGGCGTTTAAAAAAACTTCCCCGCCAAGGTCGCGGCGATCCGCGCCACCCAGCCGCCCGCAACGCCCATAGAGATCTGGTTCCAGGACGAGATGCGGGTTGGCCAGAAGACCCAGCGAACGCGGATATGGACCCGCAAGGGGACCCGGCCTCGCCAGGTCACGGACTTGCGCACCGGATGCGCCTATCTGTTCGGCGCCATCTGTCCCGAGCGCCAGACTGGCGCGGCTGTCGTCATGCAGCGCGCCGATACCCAGGGCATGCAACATCACCTGAACGAGATCAGCGCCAACGTCGCACCCGGCGCCCACGCCGTACTCGTCCTCGATCAGGCCGGCTGGCACACCACCGCAAAGCTCGACATACCCGACAACATCACCCTGCTGTCCCTGCCGCCCAGATCACCCGAACTCAACCCAGCCGAGAACGTCTGGGAATATCTCCGCGGCCGATGGCTCTCAAACCACATCTTCGATGACTACGACGCCATCCTCGACGCCGTCTGTGACGCCTGGAACCGCCTCATCGCTGAACCATCCCGCATCCAATCCATCGGATCACGACACTGGGCGACCACCGGTGAAGCCTAAGTGTCTGACCCGAAATGAAGTTGGGTGATATCAATGACTTGTGATTCAGTCGGAGTTGCGAAGCCTCGACGGAGCGTCACATGTAGACTGAGATCACCCGCGCCCAACATGCGCGTACTGGGTTGCGATATTCAAGCGAATTGACCGAGGCGGAATGGTTGGTTTTGCAATCGGTTCTGCCCCAGCGATCAGCTCTTGGCCGGCCGCCGAAATGGTCGCGACGAGCGATTATGGACGGGCTGCTGTATCTGCTGCGAGCTACCCGAGAACACGAACATAGAAGAGTCTCCGAGCCAGT
>DATCFQ010000745.1:0-8320 GCA_036509495.1 Caulobacteraceae bacterium | reverse complement strand
TGGGTCCGCCGGTCACCGATCCGGCCCAGGTGCCGGCCGGCCACTACGTCTCCGATCCGCACCACGGAGGCTTCATCCTGAAGGTGCAGCACATGGGCCTGGACCAGTCGGTGTTCCGGATGGACAAGTTCGACGCTTCCTTCGACTACGATCCGGCCCACATGGGCGACGCCAAGGTGAAGGTCGCCGTCGACGCCAATTCCTTCGACCAGGGCGATGCGGGGATCTCGGCCACCTTCGCCAAGGAATTCCTCGACGCGCCGAACCATCCGAACATCACCTTCGTCTCCACCGGCCTGAAGCGCTCGGGCGGGAACACCGGCGTCCTGACCGGTGATCTGACCCTGAACGGGGTGACCAAGCCGATCGCCCTGAACGTGACCTTCAACGGCCTGCGGCCGGCTGGCGGCATGGGCCCGGCCCGCGTCGGCTTCACCGCCTCGGGCGTGGTGCACCGTCACGACTTCAACGTCGGCGCCGCCATGCCGACCGCCATCATCGGCGACGTCGACCTGGACGTCACCATGGAGTTCACCAAGGCGGCTTGATCTGAACGCGCGTTCCGGTGAAAGCCGGGGCAAGCGGAACGGATAACGCTATGGGCGCTGACGTCGATACCGCCGTCTGCGCCCTTTTGCGTGGCGAGCTGGCGATCCTGCCGACCGAGACCGTCTATGGCCTGGCCTGCGACGCCGGCAGTCCGCGCGCGGTCGCCGCCGTGTTCGCCGCCAAGGGCCGGCCGCAGTTCAATCCCCTCATCGCCCATGTCACCGGGCTCGAGGCCGCGCTGGCCATCGCCGACCTGGACCCCCGCGCCCAGCGGCTGGCCGGGGCCTTCTGGCCCGGCCCCCTGACCCTGGTCGCGCCGGTCACCGACACGGCCGCCGTGTGCGAGCTGGCGCGCGCGGGACTGGACACCGTCGCGGTACGCGCGCCCGAACACCCCATCGCCCAGGCGGTGCTGCGGAGGCTGGGCCGGCCGGTCGCCGCGCCTTCGGCCAACCGCTCGGGCCGGCCCAGTCCGACCACCTTCGCCGACGCGGTCGAGGAAACCGGCGCCTTCGCCGCCGCCGCGCTCGACGGCGGGCCCTGCCGCGTGGGGCTGGAATCCACCGTCCTCGGCGTGACGGACGGCGAGCTGGTGCTGCTGCGGCCAGGGGCGGTGACGCGCGAGGCGATCGAACAGGTCGCCGGACGGATCGCCTCGGGCCTCGGCGAGGGCCATCGCTCGCCGGGCCGCCTGGCCCGTCACTATGCGCCGTCCAAGCCGCTACGCCTGGAGGTCGAGGCGCCGACGCCCGGCGCGGCCTATCTGGCCTTCGGAACGGCTCCGAGCGGCCGCTCGCTGACTTGGAACCTCAGTCCCTCGCGGGACTTGGCCGAGGCGGCCGCCAACCTGTTCGCCTGGCTGCGCGCGGCCGACCGCTCGACGGCGGCCGGGATCGAGGTTGCGCCAATTCCGCACAATGGCCTGGGCGAAGCCATCAACGACCGCCTCCAGAGAGCCGCCGGCCGCGTCGGCTGAGCGGAGAGGCCCGGGCGCACCCTGTCGCGCGAGCCGGCTGGAGCCTTCTTGCCGGTAGCGTGGACGCTGGGCTCCGCGGCAAGGGGATGGGGGCGTCTTGGCGCGGCTCTTGCTGTCTGCCGCCTATGACCGCGAGAGACGACATGCGGGGACGTTTGTTCGGGCTGGCCGTGGGCCTGATGCTGCTCGCCGAGAGCTATGCGCTCTGGCGGCCCCAGGCCCTGGGCGCCCTGCCTCAGCCCGATCTCGGCCCGTTCAGCCACTATCGGGTGGTGATCGCCCTGTTGTCGGCGTCCGCAGGCGTGATCGTCCTGCTTGCGGCGCTGCTGCGCGACGCCGGCAGGCCGGCGCCGGCCGCGCGTTCGGGAAATCCCCTGGTGCTCGAGTTCGGCCCGCCCCAGAAAGTCGGGCCGCTCCGGGCGCCGCCCCGACCTGCGCCCCGCCAGGTCGCGCCGCCGACTGTGGCTCCGCCACCTCCGCCGCCGCCCCCTACGCCCAGGCCGGTCCCGGCGCCCGCGCCCGTGGCGGCGCGCCCGGCGCCCATGGCCGTCGAGGATATCGACGAACTCGATCCCTTTCCCGGGATGGAGCGGGCGCCGACGCCCGCGGCCGCTCCCGTCGCCGCGGCCGCAGCTCCGCACCCGGTCGCCAGGCCCGCCCCGGCCCCGGCTCCGGCTCCTACGCCGCCGTCCCGCCTCGACCGCGGCCAGTTCCTCGCCCTGTCCGACGATGGCCATCACTTCCGCGCCGCCGGGCGTCTCGACGACGCGCTCGAGCGTTACAGCGAAGCCCTCAATGTAGCGCGCAGGATGGCGGCCGCCCACCCGGGCGACGCCGCCGCAAGGCGCGATCTCGCCGCCGCCCTGACCAATGTCGGCGACATGTACGACCGCGAAGGCCGGCTGGATTCCGCCATCGCCATGCACGAGGAGAGCCTCGGCGTCCGCCGCACCCTGGCCGACCGGTCGCCGGAGGATCTGGGGGCCCTGCGCGGCCTCTCCAGCTGCCTGGAGCGGCTGGCCGACGCCCGGGACGCCCGCGGCCATCGCAGCCGCGCCCGCGACCTCTTCCGCCTGCGCCTCAAGCTCGCCGAACGCCTCTCGGCCCAGGCCCCCGGCGATCCGGAACTCTCCGCCGCCGTCGCCGTCACCCGCCACCGCCTGAACGAACTCGACGAGGCTCTCGCCGTCTGACGACCGGGCCGCTAGAAGGGACGCATGACCCTTCCCGTCGCCGCCGACGTCCTCTCGCGCCTGAAAGCCGTGCTGGGCCCGGACGGCTGGAGCCAGGATCCGGGCAGGCTCGGCCCCAAGCTGGTCGAATGGCGCGACCGCTGGAGCGGAACCACGCCGCTGCTGGTCCTGCCCCGCACCGCCCAAGAGGTCGCGGCCATCGTCGGCCTCTGCGCCGAGACCGGAACCCCGATCACCCCCCAGGGCGGCAACACCGGCCTGGTCGCCGGCCAGATCCCCCAGGGCGAGATCCTGCTGTCGCTGGAACGGCTGCGCGCCATCCGCGCGGTCGAAGAGGTCGACGACGTGATCGTGGCCGAGGCGGGGGTCCCCCTCGCCGCCGTGCACGAGGCGGCCGAGGCGGTTGGGCGGCGGTTTCCGCTGTCGCTGGCCTCGGAAGGCTCGGCCACCATCGGCGGGCTGGTCTCCACCAACGCCGGCGGCACCGCGGTGCTCCGCTACGGGACCATGCGCGACCTGGTGCTGGGAGTGGAGGCGGTGCTGCCCAACGGCGAGGTCTTCCATGGCCTCAAGCGCCTGCGCAAGGACAACACCGGCTATGACCTCAAGCAGCTCCTGATCGGGGCGGAGGGCACCCTGGGCGTGGTCACCGCCGCCAGCCTGAAGCTGTTCCCCCTGCTGGCCTCGCGGGCGGTCGCCTTCGCGGCGGTGAACACCCCGGCCGATGCGGTCGCCTTGCTCAAGCTGGCCAAGGACGAGAGCGGCGGCGCGGTCGAGACCTTCGAGCTGATCGGCCGCATCGGCATCGAGTTCGTGCTGCGCCACGTCACCGGGACCCGCGAGCCGCTGGGCGAGGCCTATCCCTGGTACGTGCTGATCGAGATCGCCTCGGCCGAGCCCGGCGCTGCGGAAGCGGCGCTGGAACGGGTCCTGGCCGCGGGGCTGGAGCAGGGGCTCGTGCTGGACGCCGCCATCGCCCAGAACCAGGCCCAGGCCAAGGCCTTCTGGTCGCTGCGCGAGCACCAGTCCGCCGCCCAGAAGCCCGAAGGCGCGGTGTGGAAGCACGACGTCTCGATCCCGATCTCCCAGATCGCGACCTTCATCGGCGAGGCGACGGCGGCGATGCACAGCTTCGCTCCCGGCGCCCGGGTGCTGGCCTTCGGTCACGTCGGCGACGGCAACATCCACTACGACGTGCTGCAGCCTGAGGGCGGCGATGGCGCGGCCCATACCGCCCGGCGCGACGAGGGCGCCCACGTAGTCCACGAGATCGTGGCGAAATACGCGGGCTCGATCTCGGCCGAGCATGGCCTGGGAGCCATGAAGACCGCCGAGGCGCTGCTCTACAAATCCCCCGTCGAGGTCGCGGCCCTGCGCGCCATCAGGAAGGCCCTGGACCCGGGCCGGATCATGAATCCGCGGGTGCTGTTCTAGGGTGGCCGAGGCCCGGCCCACACCCTGCGCCGGCGTCGTCTGCCTGCGGCCGGGCACGGATGGCCCCGACGTGCTGCTGATCCGGCGCGGCAAGCCGCCTCGGCTAGGAGAATGGAGCCTGCCGGGGGGGCATATCGAATGGCGCGAGCCGGCCGTCGATGCGGCGCTCCGCGAGCTGAAGGAAGAGACCGGCGTCGAGGCCGAGCTGCTCGGGCTGCTGGATGTGGTCGACGGCCTTTTCGGCGACAGCCACTACCTCCTGGTCGACTATGCGGCGCGCTGGATCTCGGGCGAGGTCCAGGCCGGCGACGACGCGGCCGAGGCGGCCTTCTGGCCGGCCGCGGAGGCCATCGGGCTGGTGCAGTGGTCGGAGACCCGCCGGATCATCGCCCTGGCCATTGAGCGGTTTGCTCGCGCCGCGCCTTGACGCGCCCGCGGAGCGACCGACAAGCTCGGCGGAACCTGAGGAGGCCTTATGGCCGTCAGCTTCGCGGGCCATCCGCTGTTCGGGCGCGGCTTCGACGCTCCGGGCCGCTTCGAGGCGGACGTTTTCGACTGCGAGGTCGAGGGCGAGCTGCCGGCAGACCTGAGCGGCGGTTTTTATCGGCTGCAGTGCGACTTCGCCTATCCGCCGCCGCACAACGAGTGGCGGACCGGCTTCAACGGCGACGGGCACGTCAGCCTGTTCCGCTTCACCGAGGGCCGGGTCCACTACCGCGGCCGCTATGTGAAGACCGAGCGGCTGATGGCCGAGCGGGCGGCGGGCCGGCGGCTGTTCGGGGTCTACCGCAACCGTCTGACCGACGATCCGGCCGTGAACGCGCTGAACCGCAGCGCCGCCAATACCAATCTGGCCTGGCACGCGGGGCGGCTGTTGGTGCTGAAGGAAGACGCCCTGCCCTACCGGATCGATCCGTTGACGCTCGACACCCTCGGGGCGTGGGACTTCGAGGGCGCCCTGACCAGCGAGACCTTCAGCGCCCACCCCAAGATCGACCCGGTCTCTGGCGAGATGATCGCCTACGGCTATCAAGCCAGGGGCGACCTCAGCGCCGACGTGGCCTTTTACGTCATGGCGCCGGACGGCCGGATCGAGCGCGAGCTGTGGCTGAAGGCGCCCTACGCCGGGATCATGCATGACATCGCCCTCACCCGGGAACACATCCTCTTGCCGGTGATCCCGATGGTGGCGAGCGAGGCGCGGCTGAAGGCCGGCGAGCCGATGTGGGACTGGGACCCGACCTATCCGACCATGGTCGGGGTGATCCCCCGGGACGGCGAGGCGGAGGACCTGCGCTGGTTCGAAGGTCCACCGCGGATGACCCTGCATTTCCTGAACGCCGAAACCCGCGGCCAGGAGATCCGCATGGAGCTGCCGGTCTCCGACGGCCCGGGCGCGCCCTCCGAGATCCGCCGCTGGCGCTTCGACCTGTCCTCCGGCGAGACGCGCTTCGGCGAGGAGCGCGTGGCCGCCGCCAATAGTCCGCTGGCGCGGATCGACGACCGCTTCGTCTCGCTGCCCAACCGCTATGTCTTCGCGGGCCACAGAGACGGCGCGCGGCCGGCGACGGAGGGTGCGCGCGGGGCCAACTGCTATCAGCGTATCGACCTTCACTCGGGCGAGGTCCGCACCTTCTGGGCCGGCGAGTCCTTGACCTTGCAGGAGTGCTGCTTTGCGCCCAGACCGGGCGGGGTGGAGGCGGAGGGCTGGCTGCTCGGCGTCGCCAGCAACCATGCCGAGATGGCCTCGGAGCTGGTGGTGGTCGACGCCCAGGCTCCGGAAGCGGGCGCCGTCGCCCGCGTGAAGCTGCCGTTCCGGCTGCGCAGCGGAACCCACGGACTGTGGATCGGCGAGGCCGAACTGCCGCCCCGTGCTATGATCGCGACATGAGAGCGGGCGCCACGTCGATTTCGCGCTGGATCGTCCCGGCCTTAGGGGCCGCTTTTCTGCTGTCAGCCGGCGCCGCCACCGCCGAGGTCACGGTGATCGGCAACGGCCTCGCCGCCGAGTGCTCGACCGCCGCCACCGGCGTCGCCGGCAACCAGCCGGCAAGGCGCGACGCCATCCACCTCTGCACCCTGGCGCTGGAGAACGAGTCCATGTCGCCGCACGAGACGGCGTCCACCCACGTCAATCGCGGGGTGCTCTATATGACCGACGGCGCCGGGGACGACGCCCTGCATGACTTCGACGCGGCCCTCAAGATCGAGCCCGGCCTGCCCGAGGCCATGGTCAATCGCGGCGCGGCGCTGATCTTCGCCGGCCGCAACGCCGAGGGCGCCACCGAGATCACCCGCGGCCTGGCGCTGAATCCGATCGAGCCGGAGAAGGCCTATTACAATCGCGGCGTCGCCGAGGAGCGGCTGGGCGACCTGAAGAGCGCCTATTTCGATTACAAGAAGGCGTCGGAACTCAAGCCGGACTGGGCCATGCCCAAGAATGAACTCGTTCGCTTCAAGGTGAGCCAGCGTTGAGACGCGGTCCGAGGTTCGGACCTTCGGTGATCGCGGCCGCCGTCCTGGCCCTGGTCCCCGCCGCCGCCCTGGCGCAGGAGCGTTCGCCGGCCGAGCGGCAGTCGCTGGTCGATCTGGCCCGCGTGATCGGCGAGAGCCACGCCCTCCGGCAGACCTGCGAGGGCCCGCAGGACCAGTACTGGCGCTCGCGCATGCAGCAGCTGCTGGGCGTGGAGGCCGCCGATCAGGGGCTGAAGACGCGGATCGCGACCGCGTTCAACGCCGGCTATGGCTCGGCCCGGTCGTTGTTTGCGAAATGCACCGACGCCTCCAGAGCCGAGGCGCGCCGCATCGCGGGCCTCGGACAGGCGCTATCGGTGAAGCTGGGGACGCCCTGAAGTTCAGGCGGCGCCGGGCTCGCGCCGGTTGCGGCCAAGGGCGAACAGCAGCGGCGGCCCGATCAGGGCGATCCAGGGCGAGGCCGATTTCAACAGCTCCGCGCGCCGGGCGAGCTTGCGCAGCCGCTCCAGCGTCGGCGCGCGCCATAGCAGCCAGCGGTTCACCTGGGGGTTCTGGTCCAGCGGGCCGTCGTACATCTCGGCCACCGGATCGGCGTCGATCACCCGCTCCACCGCCTCCACGCTGCGGCGATAGGCGAAGGCGCTGTCCAGGGCGATCAGGCCCCAGAACACCACCCAGGCAATGCTCGCCCCCTCGACTTGGGCCCGCTTCATCCGACGTCTCCGGCCATTTCCGCCCTCAAGATAGCGCAAGATAGCGCTTGTCAGCGTGATCCCCAATGCGCCAGCCTTGGGGCAGGATTGAATCATCAAGGTGACAGCGGTCGCTTTTCGCCCTTACCTTGCAGCCAGGTGATTCACCGCGCGCCATGGGGGTAGCGCGGGAGGCAGGATTTCTTGGAGAAGAACCATGGCCGACAAAAAGCCCAATGCCCTGCAACAGCCGCTGCAGCCCTCTCCCGAACTGGCCGCCGTGGTCGGCTCGGGCAAGCTCGCCCGCGGTGAGGTCGTCTCGAAGATGTGGGCCTATATCAAGGCGAACAACCTTCAGAACCCCGCCAACAAGCGCGAGATCCTGGCTGACGCCAAACTGAAGCCGGTGTTCCACGGCAAGGACAAGGTCAGCATGTTCGAAATGAACAAGCACCTCGCGCAGCATCTGAAGTAGCCGTCCCGGCGCACTACGAGACAGGATCGCCGGGCGCGGCCTCTGCCGCCGCCCGGCGTCTCCGTATCCGGATCACTTCTTTTCCAGCAGCAGCTGGCCTTCCTTCTGCAGCCGCCCCTTGAGGCTGCCGGCGATCATCGCCAGCAGCGGCGGCAGGTCGAGTTCCATCTGCACGACCTCGCTGCACACCTCCAGCCGGCCGCTCAGCGCCTGGCCCAGCACCTGGGCCTGAAAGCTCAGCCGGTCGCCCGACCAGCTCTTTTCCAGCTTGCCGAACCCGCCGCCCCCGAACTGATGTTCGAGCTTGCCGAAGCCGGCGTCGATCCGCCGCTTGGCCTCCTCGCGCCCCAGGGCGTGGGGGATTTCGATGGTCAGGGGCTTGCTCATGGCTGCGATAACGCCCGAGCCGTGCAGGCTTTCCAATCAGGCCATCCGCACCACGCGCAGCACCGCTTCGCCGTAACGCTCCAGCTTGGAGGCGCCGACGCCGCCGATCACGGCCAGGGCGTCGAGGCTGGCGGGCCGG
>DATCFQ010000744.1:0-4451 GCA_036509495.1 Caulobacteraceae bacterium | reverse complement strand
CATGCGGCGGCCTCGGCGGCTTCGATGGCGGCGACTTCGCGGGCGTAGGGCTTCATGCCCAGCCACAGCACGAACAGCGCGGCAGGCGTGAACAGCACCTGGGCCGCGAGGAGCGCATAGCGCAGGTGGCTCTCGTCCTTGAGCACCATGTCGGTGAACAGGCCGATGAACCAGGGCGACAGGCCCTGGCCGACGAGGTTGTAGAACAGGAAGAAGATCGCGGTGATCTGGCCGCGCATGCGGTTGGGCGAGATGATCTGCAGGATCGAGTTGGTGCAGGCGCCGGTTCCGCCAAGCACCATCAGGTTGATCGCCGACATGGCCAGCGCCAGCCAGGCGTTCGGCATCAGAGGCATGAGGATCATGGCCGGCAGGCCGATCAGCCGCCCGACCACCACCACCCGCATGGCCGCGTCGTGCCGCCCCCGGCTGACGAAGCGCTCGTAGATCCAGGCGCCGAGGAACAGGCCGATGGGCGTGGCGATCAGGCTGACCAGGCCATAGCGGATCCCGTAGTCGGCGCCGGTCCAGCCGTAGGTCCGCTGGTAGAAGGCGGCCGTCCAGGTGATCACTCCGAAGGCGAGCCCGCCGATCGCCGAGCTGCCCATGAACGGCGCGAACACCTTCCAATGCTGGGCCATGTAGGCGATGGCCGCGCCCATGCCGACCTTGGTCTGGGCGCCCGGGCCCTGGCGAGCCGGATCCTTGACCGTCAGCGCCAACACCGCCGCGGCGATCAGGCCCGGAACCCCGATGGCGATGAACACCAGTTGCCACCATCGGATCACGCCGATCCCGGCCAGGTGCATCGGAGGCAGCTTCATCAGCACCGCGATCAGGACGCCGGTCATGATCAGCGAGAAGCCGGCGCCGAGCGTGATGCCGAGCTGCATCAGGGCGATGCCGCGGGTCAGGTGCTTGCGCGGGAAACTGTCGGCGAGGATCGAGAAGATCGCTGGACCATTCGGCGACTCCGCCGCGCCCAGGAACAGCCGCGCGACGGTGATCTGGACGAAACTCTGGGCCAGGCCGCAGAACACCGAGGCCGCGCTCCAAAGCGCCAGCGCGACGGCGAGGACCGACTTGCGATTGTAGAAGTCGATGAGCCAGGCGGTGGTCAGCCCGAGCGCCGCATAGAGCAGAGCGAACGCCGGGCCCAGCAGGAAGCCCATCGAGCTGTCCGACAGGTGGAAGGTCTCCTTGATCGGCCTGACCAGCAGCTGCATGGCCGTGCGGTCGATCTCGGCGAAGGCCACCGCGATCGCCAGCATGAAGGCGGTGTAGTAGGCGCGGCCCGACGGAGGCCATGCCGCCGTCGAGGTCGGCGGGATTGGGGCAGACTCGTCCGAGGCGGGCGCCGAGACCGTCATGCATCCTCCCTTTTCGTCGGACGCGACGTTCGACCATGGGCAGGGCCCCTGTCAACGGAGTTGACTCGGTCAAGCACCCGCCGCCACTCTTGCCGGCGCAGGGGAGGAGACGACCATGAAACTGACGCTCGCAGCGCTGGGCCTGATGACCGCGCTCACCGCCTTCGGAGTCGCTCAGGCCCAGGGCGAACGCCCCTGGTACAAGCGTCCCTGGGACCCCGCTCGCGTGCAGCCCTGCGACCGAGCCTGCCTGGTCGGCATGATGGACGCCTACATCAAGGCGCTGGAGACCAAGGATCGCTCGACGCTTCCCCTCGCCGAGGAAGTCGACTTCACCGAGAACACCGCCCGGCTGGACCTTGGCCAGGGCAGCCTATGGGTGCGGCCGATCAAGGCCACCGGATTCCGCATCGACGTGGCCGACCCCCAGACCGGCCAGATCGGAACCCAGACGGTGCTGGACGTCCAGGGCAAGCCGGCCCTGGTCGCCATCCGCCTGAAGGTCGAGCGGCGGATGATCACCGAGGCCGAGCAGCTGTTCGACGCCAACGTCCAGCCGCCGGCGATGGAGCTGCTGACCACCGCACGGCCGACCATGCTGGCCGATGTGCCGGCCCGCGAACGCAGCTCGCGCGACTATCTGATCTATGCGGCCAACGCCTATTTCGACGCCCTGACCGGCGAGGACGGCCATATCGCGCCCTTCGCCGACGATTGCGTCCGCCACGAGCAGGGCTACCAGACGGTCAACAACAAGACGCCCGGCCGCTTCGCCCCCTCGCCCGCCCCACCGCCGACCGAAGGCCCGTTCGCCAAGTTCTCGATGATGACCTGCGAGCAGCAGGTCTCGACCGGGATCTTCAACTTCATCACCCGCATCCAGCCGCGCCGCCTGATCGTCGACGAGCAGAAGGGGCTGGTGGCCGGCTTCGTCCTCTTCGTGGAGGACGGGCACAAGCGTCACGTCGAACCCAACACCTACGCCAACAACGACGGCGCCGGCATGATCCTGAACATGGTCACCATGGAGACCTTCGGTATCCGCGGCGGCCAGATTCACGAGATCGAGGCCTTCCCCTTCGTCACATTCCAGTACGGCCAGGGCGACGGCTGGACTCCGGCCAAGGCGCACTGAAACAAACACGCAAAAGACGGGGAGGTCGGCTTGGTGATCGGTCACGTTGTGTGCATGTTGCGCGCGCTCGAGGAGCCGCCGATTGTCTGACGACGTGACGAAACGAAAGCCCTGGTTCGAAAATGTGGATCCGCCGCACCGGCGGATTTACGGGCCACGGTTGTTCAGACTGCTGAGCACCATCCGCCGCTACACCGCCCCCCAGGGGCGCCGCGAACTCGGGCTCTCCGACTTCGAATGGCGGGTGATGTCCCAGGTCGGCGACCGCGCGCCGATGTCGCTGAACGAACTGGCCGCCGCTTCCAGCCACGACAAGGGCCAGTTGAGCCGCGGCGTGAAGCGGCTGGTCGAGGCGGGGCTTTTGGTGCGTGAGAGCCGCAGGGGCGAACGCGGCGTGTTCATCTCCCCCACCGCCGCCGGCCGCAAGGTGTTCGACGACCTGGTGGGCCTGGCCTTCCGCCAGAACGACGCTCTCATCGACGGCCTTTCGCCGGACGAGTTGGAGACCTTCTCGCGGGTGATCGAGAAGATCCAATCCAACTGCACCGCCCTGCTGGCCGCCGAACCGGAGCCCTACCCTGAATCGCTCGCGATCGCGGAGACCCGGCGCAAGACCCGCGCCGACGTCTGAGGGCTCGGCCCCAGTTTCAGTCTGGAGCCATCTTCGCTAGAAGACCCGCGGTCGCGCCCCTCCACGGCGCGGCGACGCTGCAAAGGAAACGCCCCGCCATGACTTCGAGCCTTCAAGAGAAGCTGAACTCCGGAAAATTCGTGATGACCGCGGAGGTCACCCCGCCGCTCTCGTCCAATCCGGAGGATCTTCTGGCGAAGGCCCTGCCGCTGAAGGGTTATGCCGATGCGGTGAACGTCACCGATGGGGCCAGCGCCAAGACCCACCTGGACTCGCTGGTCGCGGCCATCATCCTGAAGCAGAACGGCATCGAGCCGATCCTCCAGCTCACCTGCCGCGACCGCAACCGCATCGCCCTGCAGAGCGAGCTGATCGGCGCCGCGGCCATGGGCGTGGAGAACATACTGGTGTTGACCGGCGATGATCCCAAGAAGGGCGACCAGCCCGACGCCAAGCCGGTGTTCGACCTCGATTCCGCCCAGCTGATCGCCACCGCCGCCCACATCCGCGACAAGGGCGAGCTGCCGCACGGCCGTAAGGTGAACGGCGGCCCCAGCTGGTTCATCGGCGTGGCCGACGCCCCGATCGATCCGCCGGAAGGCTGGACCCCCAAGAGCCTGGCCAAGAAGGTCGAGGCCGGCGGCCAGTTCGCCCAGACCCAGTTCTGCATGGATGCCGACGTGCTGCGCCGCTATTTCCAGCGCCTCGAGGACAACGGCCTCGGCGGCAAGCTGAAGTATATCGTCGGCGTCGTCCCGCCGACGTCCGCCAAGCAGGCCCGCTGGATCAAGGAGAACCTGTTCGGCGCCATCATCCCCGACTGGGTGATCGATCGCATGGACAAGGCGGCGGACAACCCCAAGGCCGAAGGCCAGAAGATCTGCGCCGAGGTCATCCTGCAGCTGGCCGAAGTGCCGGGCGTCGCCGGCGTCCACATCATGGCCCCGCTGAACGAGGCCTCGATCCCAGGCGTGGTCGACCTGGTCCGCGCCGCCGGCAAGTAGGAGTCTCCCCGTGAAACTCGCCCTGCCGCAGTCGCACCGCGGCGAGGTCGAACCGCATCTGCCCAAGGGCGTGGAGGCGGGCTGGTATTCCGGGCCGCCCGAGGCCTCCGCCGCCGTCGCTGACGCCGAGGTGATCTGGATCGAGATCCTCGATGGCTCGGGTCAGGCCCGCGCCCTTGAGGCCGGACCGAAGCTGAAGTGGGTCACCACCATCCAGACGGGGGTGGACAGCTGGCCCCTGGCGGACATGAAATCGCGGGGTTTGTTGTTCACCAACGGTTCCGGCATCGCCGCCCCACCGATCGGCGAAT
>DATCFQ010000743.1:0-5272 GCA_036509495.1 Caulobacteraceae bacterium | reverse complement strand
ATCGGTCAGGCTGAAGTCGTAAAAGGCCTCCAGATCCAGGCGCGAGGCCGCCGGATGCATCGGGTGGGTCGGGGTGCGCCGCGCGTGCCGTAGAACGAGACGAAGCGATCCAGTGGATGGCGCACGAGGCTGACGTAGCAGGGACGCACGGGCAGCTCGCCGTGCAGGCCGAAGGGAATGTGGCCGGCGATCGCCCTCGGCGGCCGGCCCAGACGGTCGGCGGCGGCCTTCAGCTCGGCCTCGTCATGGGTGTCGAGGAACAGCGCCTCGGCGCCGAACCACCGCTTCAGCACCTGGCGGAACGAACTGCCGGCGCATTTGGGGATGTGCACGAAGAACAGGGTCTCGGGACTTGAGGCCCCCCGGCCGAGGCCCCCTTGCGACCTCAGATCACCAGCGGCGCCACGTGCGCCGATCAGGCCGGAAACCGCCATGCGTCCGCCACGTCCTCGCTCGGGCCGTGGCGCTAACACGTTGAAGTAGATATATAATCACAGACATGACACCAGGCAGACACAAACCTGCAATGATCCCGGCCATGCCGAGGGCCGAGGTAGGCCAAGCGTGTTTCCACCCTGACATGCGTGCGCCTTGGAGTTCGGGCAAAGCTCAGACATGACCCAGGACGAACCCGCCGCGCGCATCCTCGTCGTCGATGATGACGACGGGATCCGGCGCGTCATCCGCGACTATCTCGAAGAGCACGGCTACGCGGTCGAGACCGCCGCCTCGGCCAAGGAACTCGACGCCCATCTGGCCCGCGCCCGGCCGGACCTGATCGTGCTGGACGTGATGATGCCCGGCGAGGACGGTCTGGCGGTCTGCCGGCGGCTGTCGTCCGAGCCGGGGCCGGCCATCATCATGCTGAGCGCGCTGGGCGAAGACGCCGACCGGATCATCGGGCTGGAGCTCGGGGCCGACGACTATCTGCCCAAGCCCTGCAACCCGCGCGAGCTGCTGGCCCGGGTGCGGGCGGTGCTGAGACGCCGCGGCGAGTCGTCCGGCCGCCCGGGAATAGAGTGCCGGTTCGCCGGCTGGCGGCTGGACCTGGTGCGGCGCGAGCTGCACGCCCCCTCTGGCGTGGTGGTCAACCTCACCAGCGGCGAGTTCATGCTGATCCGGGCCCTGCTCGAGCGGCCGATGCGGATCCTGACCCGCGACGAGCTGCTCGACGTCGCCCGCGGGCCCGACGCCGAGGCTTTCGACCGGGCCATCGACGTCCAGGTCAGCCGGCTGCGGCGTAAGCTCGAGGACGGCGTCCCCGGCCAGGGGGCGCTGATCCGCACCATCCGCAACGAGGGCTATCTGTTCGACGCGCCGGTGGCCTGGAAATGACCGCTCGGGGCAAGACCTCCAGCGCGCGCTTGCCCCTGTTCGCCCTGATGTTCGGGTTCGGCCTCGCCTGCGTCCTGGCGGTGGTGGTGGTCAATGCGGCGGTGATCTTCGCCCTGCCGCGTCCGGAGCCCGAGATTTATCAGCTGCGCGACATCGAGCAGCTGCTGAATGGCCGTCCCGTGCCGCCCATCGCGAGCAAGCTGCTGGCCGTGAAGCTGGACGCCAGGCCGCCGCAGGGTCCGCCGCCGGTTCCCCAGGGATTCCGCATCCGCACCGAGCAGCGGATCGCGCGCGACCTCGGGGTCAAGGAGACCGACGTGGTGTTCTCGCGCCGGCCGCTCGGCGCGCCGCTCGAGTTCGAGCCGTTTTCGGGCGGGCTCGGCCGCCGCGAGTTCAGAAGGCGCGAGCCGTCGCGGCTGTTCGAGCTGGCCCAGGGCTCCGGCCAGCCGGTGCTGATCGGCCCGTTCCGCGTCGGGCTGAAGGAGCTGGACGGCCGTTGGCGGATCGTCGAAACCCGAAGCCCGCGGCTGCTGGACCCGTGGCGCCAGCACGTGCTGCTCTGGTTCCTGGCCAGTATCCTGGCGACCGCGCCCCTGGCCTTCCTGTTCGCCCGGCGGGTCTCCGCCCCCATCGCCGCCTTCGCCGAAGGCGCCGAGCGGCTCGGCCGCGATCCCAATGCGCCGCCCCTGGCGCTGCAGGGCTCGGCCGAGATCGCCGTGGCCGGCCGGGCCTTCAACGACATGCAGGAGCGCCTGCGCCGCTATGTGGACGACCGCACCTCGATGATCGGCGCGGTGGCGCACGATCTGCGCACGCCGCTGACCCGGCTCAGGTTCCACGCGGAATCCGCGCCCGATGAGCTGCGCCGCAAGATGGCCGACGACATCGGCGAGATGGACGCCATGGTCGCCGCCACCCTGGCCTTCGTCCGCGACGCCACCCAGGCTGGTCCCCGCGCCCGGCTCGAGCTGCGTTCCCTGCTCGATACCGTGCTGGAAGGCTTCGTCGAGCTCGGCCGCGACGTGCGCCTGCAGCCGGGCGAGAGCGTGGTGATCGAAGGCGACAACTCTGCGCTGAAGCGCATGTTCGCCAATTTGATCGACAATGCGGTCAAGTTCGGCGGCCTGGCGCGGGTGGTGCTGCGCGTCGAGGACGGCTGCGCGGTGGTCGAGGTCGAGGATGACGGGCCGGGCCTTCCGGAGAGCGAGCTGGAGGCGGTGTTCGAGCCTTTCCGCCGCGTCGAGGCCTCGCGCAACCGCGACACCGGCGGCATAGGCCTCGGCCTCACCGCCGCCCGCTCCATCGCGCGCTCGCACGGCGGCGACATCACCTTGATCAACCGCCTCGGCGGCGGGTTGAAGGTCCAGGTCTCGCTGCCGCTCTGAGGCACATACCGCATCGGCGGACTGGATTTCAGGCTCCCCGCCCTTGCGCAGTTGAGTTCGCCGCCCAATTTTGATAATGCGTCGCAATCAAATCCATGGTTTTGCACATGTCGTCCAAGGTGAGGCGGTCGGGGCGGCCGGCGGGCGAGGTTTTCGCGCTCAGCGCCGCCGGCATGGGCGACGCCGGCGTGATCGTCCGCGTCGGCGGCGACACCGACCTGGAGGGCCTCGGCCGCAGCGAACGCGAGCGCCGGCTGCTGGAGATGGGCTTCGTCGAAGGCGCCAGGATCACCGTGCTGCACGAGGGCTTCATCGGCCGCGACCCGATCGCCGTGCAGCTCGACGACATGCGCGTCGCCCTGCGCCGGCGCGAGGCGGCCGAGGTGATGGTCCAGAGCCTGGCCAAAGATGACTGACATCACCGCCGGCACCGCGCGCGTGGCGCTGGTCGGCAATCCCAACTCGGGCAAGACCGCCCTCTTCAACGCCCTGACCGGCAGCCGCCAGAAGGTGGCCAACTATCCCGGCGTGACGGTGGAGCGGAAGGAGGGCGTGCTGCACACGCCGGCCGACCGCCGCGTGATGATCGTCGACCTGCCCGGCACCTACAGTCTGCGCGCCCGCAGTCCCGACGAGGAGGTCACCCGCGACGTGGTGCTGGGCCGGCTGGCCGGCGAGGCCACGCCGGACGTGCTGGTCTGCGTCGCCGACGCCAACAACCTGCGCCTGGTGCTGCGCCTGGCGCTCGAACTCAAGCAGGTCGGCCGCCCGATCGTGCTGGCCCTGAACATGATCGACATCGCCGAGCGACGCGGGCTGGTGATCGATATCCCGCGCCTGTCGCAGGCGCTGGGCGTGCCGGTGGTCACCACCGTGGCGGTGCGCAAGCGCGGCCTGACCCAGCTCCTGGAAGAGATCGACCAGCTGCTGCCGGAGGTCAGGCCCGGCGACGTGTCCGAATGGCGGCCGCCGACCACCGCCCAGCTCCGGGCGGCCCACCGCCAGGCCGAGAAGATCCTCGAGGACTGCGTGCGCCCGCCGTCCCGGCCCGACACCTGGACCGGCCGGCTGGACGGGGTGCTGCTGCACCCGGTCTGGGGCGTGCTGATCCTGCTGGCCGTGCTGTTCTTGATGTTCCAGGCGGTGTTCACCTGGGCGACCCCGGCCAAGGACCTGCTCGACTTCGGCTTCACCGCCCTCGGCAATGGGGTCACCCATCTGATCCCGCCGGGCATGGTCCGCAGCCTGCTGGTCGACGGCGTCATCTCCGGCGTCGGCAACGTCATCTCGTTCCTGCCGCAGATCGTGATCCTGTTCTTCCTGATCATCCTCTTGGAAGACTTCGGCTACATGGCCCGGGCGGCCTTCCTGATGGACCGGATCATGGGGGCGGTGGGCCTGCACGGACGGGCATTCATCCCGCTCTTGTCGAGCTTCGCCTGCGCCATTCCGGGGATCATGTCGGCGCGGGTGATCGACAACAAACGCGACCGGCTGACCACCATATTGGTGGCGCCGCTGATGACCTGCTCGGCCCGGATCCCGGTCTATGCCCTGGTCATCTCGGCCTTCATTCCGCGCCGGACGCTGTGGGGCTTCGTCAACGAGCAGGGGCTGGTGATGTTCGGCCTCTACGCCGCCGGCATCGCCAGCGCGCTGCTGGTTGCGGCGGTGCTGCGCGGGGTGATCTGGCGCGGCGCCTCAGAGCCCTTCATCGTCGAGCTGCCGACCTACAAGCTGCCCAATCCGGCCAATATCTTCCAGGGCGTGATGGTCAGGGCCAAGGCGTTCCTGCGCCGGGCCGGCACCACCATCTTCGGCATCATGATCGTGATCTGGTTCCTGAGCTCGGTTCCCGGGGCCCCCGCGGGGGCGACCGGGCCGGCCATCGACTACAGCTTCGCCGGCACGATCGGCCGCGCCATCCAGCCGGTGATGGCGCCGGTGGGCTTCAACTGGCAGATCGTCATCGCCCTGATCCCGGCCATGGCCGCCCGCGAGGTGGTGGTCGCCGTGCTGGGCACCGTCTACGCCATCAGCTCGGGCGGCGATGCGGGCGGGGCGCTGGGGACCGCGCTGCAGCACCAGTGGACGCTGCCCACCGCCCTGTCGCTGCTGGCCTGGTTCGTGTTCGCGCCCCAGTGCGCCTCGACCCTGGGTGTGGTGCGGCGCGAGACCGAGTCCTGGAAATGGCCGGCGGTGATGTTCGCCTACATGACGGTCCTGGCCTACGCCGCCTCGTTCATCACCTATCACCTGGCCGCGCTCGTCTGGCGCTAGAGCAAGGTCAGGCCTGATCGATCACGCACGAAAAAGGGCCCGGCGGCGAGCGCCGGGCCCTTGATCGTTTCGCCTGGAGGCGCGCCGAGCGCGCCGTCCGTGCGGCTCTGGTTACGGAGCCGACGAGGCCGGAGCGGCGGAAGCCGCCATGGCCGACGACGAGGCCACGGCGTCAGACGCCGGAGCGGAGGAATCGACCACAGCGGCGGAGGCCGGAGCGGAAGAGTCGACCGGTGCGGCGGTGTTCTTCTTGCAGGCGGCGAGGCCCAGGG
>DATCFQ010000742.1:0-2926 GCA_036509495.1 Caulobacteraceae bacterium | reverse complement strand
GAGCAGGAGACTCTTAATCTCTTGGTCGTAGGTTCGATCCCTACACGGCCCACCAATCTAATCAATATGTTAGACGTAAATTAGTTCGCTTTAGGGCCTATCAAAACCGCTCCGGGTAGCTCTACGGGTAACAATGTGGGTCATCCGGTTGGTCGGGGCGGCAGGGCTTACGCTCTGCAGTGGGCTCAGGGATGCGCCACGGTGAGCCGAGGAGCCCCGAGGGACGAGCAGGGCGTTAGCACCGGTGTTTGCTAGGCCGGGCGTCCGGTGCCGACCTTGAGCACCACGCCAAATCAGGAGCGCCGCTCGGATCTAAGCCACGAGCGACAGTCGAAAGCCGCTTGGTCAGTTGTTGCCTTGAGCTCGTATTGCGTTGAGCGCGGCATTTTGCTTCCCCGGATTCTCGCCGCGGGTAATCTGCTCCATTATCTCTGCATAAGTAATCGCCCTCTTGGTCGCTTCGGCGGCCGCCGTGGTGCGGGAATTCTGGAGCTGACTGGCCTTCGACCTAATATCTTCAGCAACCGCTTTGGCGATGGCCGGCTGAATCCTAGCCAAGGTTTCAAGCAAGCCGCAAAGCGCAATATCTTGACCCATCATCTGGGCCCAGATCCTTTGAACATCGGTCTCTGACATGTGAGCAGCTCCTGTCCTGTCTCGGGACAATTCCGATGACGGCGAGGATGCTACGGGGCGCCAAACAGTGCAATCAGCGCCGTCTGATTCGGCGCCCTGACTTCTGTACGGCCTGAGCCGGGCAGCAATCAGCCGGATTCTGGAGCGGCCATGATCAATCCTTCCCCAGCGCCATCGACACCTCCAGCGAGGCCTCCCCCGGCGAGAAGCAAATCATCACCGCGTCCGCGAGGTTCGGACTGCGCGCCATCGGGCGCCTTGTCAACGATGACCTTGCCGGCCAGGTTCAACGTGTAGGCGACCTGGCTGTAAACAGGCGTCGAAGTTTGACCAGGGGTCAACGTTCGACGCCGGTTAACACCCTGAGACTTAATCTCGGCGCTCTGACCAGCCTTTGCGTGTCTATACCGGGGTTTATCCGACGTCATTGGGGATAGTCCTCGATGCTCTCCGCCACCGAATCGGCCACCTGCTCCTTCGTGATCACGCCGACCACGTCCTGCGGTTGTTGCGCGCTGCCGCTCCTGGTGACTACGGCCATCACTGCCTGTTCGCGCCAGATTCGCTGAATCACATCGAAGACGATCTCGTCCTCGGTCACGACCACAAAGTTTCGAGTCGCCACGTCACCGAGCGTCACGCGCGACGCCGCCGCTCCCTCCGACGCATGCCGTAGTGCCGTATTGATGCGCAGAACGCCAAACAGCCGATCGCCCTCACTCACGACGACGTGCAGCAGGCGCCTGGCCCGGTCGGGGTGGGATACGAAATCATCGAAGTTCTCAGCGGCGGGGGCGATGAGCACGTCCTTGTCCATCACGTCTTTCGCCCGCCGGACCAGGAACATGTTGGCGTGAAGGGCTTTCGGCACCGCATGTCCGCGGCGGAAGAGCTTCATCGTGTAGATGTTCTCGCGAGACAGCAGGCGCCGCACCCCCACGCTCAATGCGACGGCCAGGATCATCGGCAGCACGATGTCGTAGTCTCGCGTCATCTCGAAGATCATGGTGACGGCGGTCATCACCGCGCCGGTGCCGCCGCCCACCATCGCCCCCATGCCGACCATGGCAAAGGCCGGGATACTGATGTTTAGCGGAAAACCCACAGCTTGCAGGGAAGCAGCAAACGCGCCGCCGAGGGTGGCACCCATGAAGAGTGACGGCGAGAAGATGCCGCCGGAGGAGCCGGAGCCAAGGCTCAGCGATGTCGCGAGCAACTTGCAAAGGAACAGCAGCCCCAGCACCCAGCCGACTGACAAATGACCGACCAGGATACTCTCGATCGTCGCGTATCCGACGCCGTCGACGTAATACTGGCCGAGGCCGATCAACAGCCCATACATCAGCACGCCCAGCATCAGCATGCCGAGCATGTGGCGCACGTAGCGGCCATGAATGCGGTCGAACAAATCCTCGACGAGATGCAGGCCGCGGATGAACCCCGCCGCCGCCGCGCCGACCACCGCGCCGAGCACGGCATACAGTACCAACAGCACCACAGTGCTGCCGTGCGCCGTGAGCGGCGCCAGTTGCGGCACCAGGAAGGCGGGTTGCTGGCCGAAAAACCAGCGGCCGACGAATGTCGCCGAGCCGGTCGCGATCGCCACCGGCAGGAAGGTCGTGACGCTCACCTCCGGCATCATCAGCTCGATGGCGAACATCACGCCGCCGATCGGGGTATTGAACGTCGCCGCGATGCCCGCGCCCGCGCCGGCGGCGACGAGCGCGATGCGCTGGCCCGCCGGCATGCGGATGATCTGACCCACGGTGGAGCCCAGCGCGGACCCGATCTGAATGATCGGCCCTTCCCGCCCGACCGACGAGCCGCTGCCGATCGCCACCGCCGAGGCGAGCGACTTCACCACCGCGACGACCGGGCGGATCACACCCTCGCCGTAATAGATGGCGTCCATCACCTCCGGCACGCCGTGGCCTTTCGCCTCGGGCGCGAAATTGTTCACCAGGAACGTAACGATGACAGCGCCCACCACCGGCGCCAGAATGACAAGCGCGCCCCAACGGCTAGGCGGGGTAAAAACGTTGGCGTTGTATGGCACCGAAAAGTGCCCGGCAAAAAACAGGTTGTGCAGCAGGCCGATGAGGTCGCGGAACAGTACCGCGCCCAGGCCGCCGACAACGCCGATAACCAACGCGAGCAGGGTTAGGTAGACCAGGCCCAGCCGAAGGGATTCGTCCTCCTGGACAGCGGCACTTACGCTCGCCTCTCCCGCGTTCTTGGCCGGCACCCTCAGATCACCCGCGCCGCTATGGCGTCGAGCCGCGCCATTAAC
>DATCFQ010000741.1:0-2265 GCA_036509495.1 Caulobacteraceae bacterium | reverse complement strand
TTGCCGAGCGCGATCACCGCCGTCTGGCCGGGGAAGGCGCCGGCCAGCCGTTCGACCTCCGCCAGGGCCGCCGGCGCCAGGGCGCGGATGCAGGCGTCGGCCAGCTCGGCGAAGGCGCCGCCGGCCTCCTCGGCGCTGGCGACCCCGCTCATCACCTGCACCCCGATCCGGAAGGCCTGCTCGCGGTGGACCCGGCGCACCGCGTCCATGGCCGCCTCGAAATCGCCGGCCGCCGCCGCCTCCTCCTCGATGACGCACACGTCCTGCAGCTTGAATGGGGCGAAGAAGCCGGGATCGAGCAGGGCGTCCAGCACCGCCGGCCGCCGCGCCAGGGTGCGGGCGAGCTCGGGCGCATAGGCCAGCACCTTGACCACGAGGTCGAGCAACCGGGGTTCGGCCAGCAGCAACGACTGCACTTGCACCCCCGAGGTCAGCCCAGAGAAGAAGGCGACGAAGCGGTTGAACGCCGCGTCGGGGGCGCCAGAGGCCGCGACGGCGTCCAGCAGCCGCGGGGCCAGGCGGGTGAACAGCTCGCGTCCGCGCTCGCTGCGGGTGGCGCTGATACGGCCGTGATGCCAGGCGCGGATGGTCTGCGACACCTGATGCGGGTCGGAGAAGCCCATGCGGGCCAGGGTGCCCAGGGTCTCCGGATCGTCCTCGACGCCGGTGAACACCAGGCTGCCGAACCGGGAGGCCAGTTGCTCTTCCTCGGGAAACAGCTCGCCCGATCGCCGGTTCACCCGCTTCAGGGTGCGCCCGACCAGGGCGTCGAAACTGCGCAGGGCGCCAAAGCCCGACAGCGCCGCCACCCGCCGGCGGGCCTCGCTGGCCTCGGGCAGGCGGTGGGTCTGCTCGTCGCCGATCATCTGGATGCGGTGCTCCCAGCCGCGGAGCAGGCTGTAGGCTTCGGTCATGTCCCGCGCCGCGGCGGCCGAGACGTGGCCGGCGGCCCTCAGCGCCTCCAGCGCGTCCAGGGTCCGGCTGGACCTCAGGCGAGGATCGCGGCCGCCCAGGATCAGCTGCTGGGTCTGCACATAGAACTCGATCTCGCGGATGCCGCCGGCCCCGAGCTTGAGGTTGGCGCCGGCCGCGCTCAGCCGCTCGTCGGCCTTGTAGAGATGGATCTGGCGCTTGATCGAATGGATGTCGGCGATGGCGGCGTAGTCGAGGTAGCGGCGCCAGATGAACGGCTTCATCTCGTCCAGGAAGGCCTCGGCGCGAGGCAGGTCGCCGGCGCAGGCCCGCGCCTTGATGAAGGCCGCCCGCTCCCAGTTCTGGCCGACGGTCTCGTAGTATTCGAGCGCGGCATCGATCGGCACGGCGACGGGCGTGGCGGCCGGGTCGGGTCGCAGGCGCAGGTCGACGCGGAAGACGTAACCCTCGGCCGTGCGTTCCTGCAGCAGTTGGGCGAGGCGCTGGGTGAGCTGGACCGCGAAGCCCTGCGGCTCGATTCCATCGGCCACCGGCAGGGCCGCGGGCTCGTAGAACACCGAGACATCGATGTCGCTGGAGTAGTTGAGCTCGAAGCCGCCGTGCTTGCCCATGGCGATGACGAACAGGCCGGGCAGGGGGCCGCCGCCGGGTGCGGGGTCAGGCTGCGGCGGGAGAAGGCGTCCGCGCGCCCTGGCCTCGGCGACGGCGATTTCCAGCGCCGCCCCGACGGCGGCGTCGGCGAATCCGGTGAGGGCCCCGGTCACCGCGTCCAGGTCCCAGACCCCGCCGAGGTCGGCCAGGGCGGCAAGCAGGTGCAGATCGCCTTTGGCCCGGCGCAGGCGCGCCGCGCCCATGGCCGGATCGGAGCCGGCGGCGCGGGCCTCGGCGATCAGGGCGGCGAGGCGGGCGGAGGGCTGGTCGGCGAGGATCGATCGCAGGCGTTCCGGCGCCAGGCGCGCCAGGCTGGCGAGATAGGGCGAGGCGGAGAATACCGGGGCCAGCGCCGGCCAGGCCTGGTCCAGCAGCGCGATCCATCCGCCGGCCCCGGCGGCTTCCGAGAGGGCGTCCCGCGAGCGTTCGGCCGCGCGGGGATCGACCACGGGGCCGCAGGGCTTCAGCGCGCTGGCGAGGGGCAAGGCCATCGATCCTGTTTGGCGCAAAGGCCAGCGGATGTCTCGCCTGCGACGTCAGGCGGTGCGCGGCAGCACCAGCGCCACGCGGAGGCCGGGGCCGGAGTCGCCGACGATGCCCGGGCCCTCGTCGATCTCCAGCCGGCCGCGGTGGGACTCGGCGACGGCGGCGACCAGCGACAGGCCGAGCCCCGCTCCCGGC
>DATCFQ010000740.1:0-4765 GCA_036509495.1 Caulobacteraceae bacterium | reverse complement strand
CAGCAGGAGAGCGATCGCCGCGTCTTCCTGCGGCCGTTCGCTGGCTCCAGGCACCATCTGGCCGGCCCACGCGACGAAGGCGGCGCTTGACCTCACATTGATGCGAGCTTCGGCATTGACGAGACGAAGCTTCCGCCCTATCCGTCCGCCCCTTCGCGTCGCTCCGGCGATTGGCGTAGGCCCAGGTGGCGGAATTGGTAGACGCGCTGGCTTCAGGTGCCAGTGGCTTAACGGTCGTGGAGGTTCGAGTCCTCTCCTGGGCACCATCCCGCCGCTCGCTCGACGGGGTCAGGTCCGCGCCAAGCGACGGCGGACCCCTCGCCTGAAAGCCCCGCCGGAGCATTCCATCCTTGGCCAATCATCTGCATGAAGGCGACATTCCGGACGGCCTGGGCTTCGGCGACTCGGTCGCCGTCGACTCCGAGACCATGGGGCTGCGCCTGGGCCGCGATCCGCTCTGCGTGGTGCAGCTGTCGGCGGGAGACGGCGACGCGCACGTGGTGCGGCTGGGCCGGCCGGCCTACGACTGCCCGAACCTGAAGCGCCTGCTGGCCGATCCGGCCGTGCTGAAGATCTTTCACTTCGGCCGGTTCGACATCGCCATGTTCATGCGCCACCTGGGGGTGACCACCGCGCCGGTCTATTGCACCAAGACCGCCTCCCGGCTCACCCGCACCTACACCGACCGCCACGGCCTGAAGGACCTCACCAAGGAGCTGCTCGGCGTCGATATCTCCAAGCAGCAGCAGTGCTCCGATTGGGGCGCCTCGCAGCTGACCCCCGAGCAGGTGGCTTACGCCGCCTCCGATGTGCTGAACCTGCATGCGCTGAAGACCAAGCTCGACCGGATGCTGGAGCGCGAAGGCCGCGTCGAGCTGGCCCAGGCCTGCTTCGACTTCCTCCCGTCGCGGGCCAGGCTCGATGTCGCCGGCTGGGAAGACGTCGACATCTTCGCCCACGGCTAACGCCAGATGGACCGGGAGCCTCATAGCCGCCCCCACAGCGCCGCCGCCGCTCGCACCCTGCCCGACCGGGGCCCGGAGATGGACAAGTGGCGCCGGCGCTCCCACGCCGTCCGCTTCTGGCGGCGGGCCCTGCCGGTGACGATCGCCGTCATCGGCGCGGTTCTGGTGGCCTGGATCGCCGGCCGCTCGCTGTTCATCAAGGCCACCGCGCCCAAGCCGCCGCAGGCGACCGGCCTGCGCATGCTGAATCCGCGCTTCTACGGCCGCGACTCCTCCAACCACGCCTTCGTGCTGGGCGCCGCGGAGGCCGCCCGCGACAGCCACACCGGCAAGAGCGTCGCCCTCGCCGCCCCCAATCTGGTCATGGACGCCGGCGGCGCCCGGCCGACCACGGTGCAGGCCGCCCAGGGCGTCTATCGCGAAGACCAGCGCCAGCTCACCCTCACCGGCAAGGTGCAGGTGCAGTCCGGGGGCTATGTCTTCCACACGCCCGACGCGACGGTGGACACCTCAAAAGGCGCAGTCTACGGCAAGTCCGGAGTGCAGGGGCAGGGTCCTCTCGGTCGCGTGACAGCCCGATCCTATGGCGTTTACGACCGCGGCAAGCGCGTCATCATGAAAGGCGACGTCCACGCTCGCATTGTGCAATAAGGCTCGCCGGCCGCTGGGCCGGCGACTTGAGGCTTGAGGAACGGCTGATGAACCGCCTGACCGCGGGATTGCTGTGCGCGGCGAGCCTGGCGCTGACCCTGTCTCTCGGCGGGTCGGCGACGGCCCAGCTGGCTCAAGGCAAGGGCCCAATCGACGTCACCGCCAACGAACTCGAGGTGGTCGACGCCCAGCATCTGGCGATCTGGAAAGGCGATGTCGACGCCATCCAGGGCCAGAACCGCCTGCGCGCCGACCTGCTGAACATCTACTACACCGGCAAGCCGGGCGCCGGCGGCCAGCCCGCCAAGGCCGGCTCGCCCGGCGGCAACTGGGGCAAGGTCGATCACATGATCGCCGAAGGCCACGTCTATTTCGTCAGCCCCACCCAGAACGCCCGCGGCGACCACGCCGTCTACGAACTGGGCCCCGACATCATCACCATGACCGGCGACGTCATCATCGAGCAGGGCGAGAGCGTCATCCACGGCGCCAAGCTGGTGATCGATGTCCGCACCGGCCACGCGACCATGGCGTCGGACGGCGAGAGCCGCACGCCCTCGGGCAGGGTGCGGGGCGTCTTCTATCCCACCGAAACCGACAAGGGCGGATCCGGCCCCGCCGCCGGCCGGCCGCAATGATCCGCGTCCGAGCGCCGGCCCTGCCGACTCCATCTGTCAGCCGCCGCAGCGATGCCTGAAGACCTAGCCATCAAATCCGCCGAGCCGGCCGCCAAGGCCGCAGCCGACGAAGGCCTGTTCGTCGATGCGATCGCCAAGTCCTTCCGCCGCCGGCCGGTGGTGAAGCGCGTGAGCCTGCGGCTGCGCCGTGGCGAGGTGGTCGGGCTGCTGGGACCCAACGGCGCCGGCAAGACCACCTGCTTCTACATGATCACCGGCCTGGTGGCGGTGGATTCGGGCCGCATCGTGCTGGACGGCCAGGACATCACCGCCCAGCCGATGTACCAGCGCGCCCGCATGGGCATCGGCTATCTGCCGCAGGAGACCTCGATCTTCCGCGGCATGAGCGTCGAGGAAAACGTCATGGCGGTGGTCGAGCTGCGCGAGCGCGACCGCGACAAGGTCCGCGAGACCACCACCCGGCTTTTGGAAGAGCTGCACATCGAGCATCTGCGCGAGGCGCCGGCCATCTCGCTGTCGGGCGGCGAGCGGCGGCGGGTGGAGATCGCCCGCGCCCTGGCGTCGGAGCCTTCGTTCATGCTGCTGGATGAGCCGTTCGCCGGCATCGACCCCCTGGCCATCGCCGACATCCGCGAGGTGGTCGGCTATCTGAAGCGCCGCGGCATCGGCATCCTGATCACCGACCACAATGTGCGCGAGACGCTCGACATCATCGATCGGGCCTCGATCATCGCCTCGGGCGAGGTGCTGTTCGAGGGCGGCCCCGACGAGATCCTGGCCGATCCGGAAGTGCGGCGGGTCTATCTCGGCGATCGCTTCGCCTAGGGGCCGCACGGACCCTGGACCTTCTTTGTCGCAGCCCGGCAAAAGTTAACCAATCGGTGGGGATGCGCCCCCTAGGCTGGCCGCAAGATTTGGGCCAACCGGGGTAAGGCGCGTGGCGCTCGGCGCAAGACTAGAGCTCAGGCAGGGGCAGAGCCTCGTCATCACGCCGCAGCTGCAGCAGGCGATCAAGCTGCTGCAGCTATCGAACGTGGAACTCGACGTCTTCGTCGAGGGCGAACTCGAGCGTAATCCGCTGCTGGCCCGCGACGACAATGCCGAGGGCGCCCCCGAAGAGCGGCGCAGCGAGCCCGCCCAGGAGGCCCGCACCGACATCCCCGACGCCGACGCCCGCGATCTGGACGTCGCCCATGACGATCTCTACGGCGACTCCTCGCCCGGCGAGCGCTCGGCGCACGAGCAGGACGACGCCAGCGCGGCGCTGAGCGGCGGGGCCATCGACTGGTCGCGGGCCGGCCGCGGCGGCGGCCTCGACATCTCGGACGGCGAGCTGGAAGGCTCGCTCACCCGCGAAAAGACCCTTTCGGACCATCTGCACGACCAGCTCGCCGTGGCCAACCTGCCGGGCGCCGAGCGCGCCATCGCGGTGGTGCTGATCGATGGCGTGGACGAGGGCGGCTATCTGCGCACCGATCTCATTGAACTCGCCGAGCGTCTGGGCTGCAGCCTCGAGCGGATCGAAGAGGTGCTGGTCAAGCTGCAGGGCTTCGAGCCCACCGGCGTCTTCGCCCGCGACGTGCGCGAGTGCCTGAGCCTTCAGCTCAGGGAGCGCGACCGTCTGGACCCGGCCATGGCCGCCCTGCTCGACAATCTCGAGCTGCTGGCCCGCCACGACACGGCCGCCCTGCGCAAGGTCTGCGGCGTCGACGCCGAGGATCTGCGCGACATGCTGTCGGAGCTGCGCGCCCTGACGCCCCGGCCCGGCGCGGCGTTCGGCGGCGAGCCGTCCCAGCCGATCACCCCCGACGTGGCGGTGCGCGAGGGTCCTGGCGGCCTCTGGCACGTGGAGCTCAACACCGACACCCTGCCGCGCCTGCTGATCGACCGCCGCTACCACGCCAGGGTCGCCGGCGGCGCGCGCACCGACGCGGAAAAGACCTTCGTCTCCGACTGCCTGGCCTCGGCCAACTGGCTGGTGAAGAGCCTGGACCAGCGGGCCAAGACCATCCTCAAGGTGTCCAGCGAGATCGTTCGGCAGCAGGACGGCTTCCTCGCCTACGGGGTCGAGCACCTGCGGCCACTGAACCTGAAGACCGTGGCCGAGGCGATCGGCATGCACGAATCCACCGTCAGCCGGGTCACCTCCAACAAATACATGTCGACCCCGCGCGGCCTATTCGAGCTGAAGTTCTTCTTCACCTCCTCGATCGCCTCCTCCGATGGGGGGGAGGCCCATTCGGCCGAGAGCGTGCGCCACAAGATCCGCCACCTGATCGACTCCGAGGCCAAGCCCGAGGCGGTGCTATCGGACGACCGGATCGTCGAGATCCTCAAGGAAGCCGGCGTCGACATCGCCCGGCGCACCGTCGCCAAGTACCGCGAGGCCATGCGCATCCCCTCCTCGGCCGAGCGGCGGCGGGTGCTCAAGGAAGCGTGTTGAGCGCGGCGCCGGCCGCTTGACACCTTTACGGCCCCAGCGCGTTCATCAGGGTATGCAGATCCAGGTGT
>DATCFQ010000739.1:0-7335 GCA_036509495.1 Caulobacteraceae bacterium | reverse complement strand
GATGTCCTCGCCCGGGATCGGCAGGTCCAGCACGCCCTTGTCGCAATAGAGGGCGGACTCGCCGGTATCGGCCAGGACGTGGAACTCGTGGGAGAGATCGCCGCCGATCGGGCCGGTCTCGGCGCGCACCGGGATCGCCTTCAGCCCCATGCGCGCGAAGGTCCGCAAATAGGCGACGAACATGCGGTTGTAGGACCGGCGCCCAGCCTCGTCGTCGACGTCGAAGGAATAGGCGTCCTTCATCAGGAACTCGCGCCCGCGCATCACCCCGAAGCGCGGCCGCTGCTCGTCCCGAAACTTCCACTGGATGTGGTAGAGGTTCTTGGGCAGATCCTTGTAGCTCCTGACATAGGACCGGAAGATCTCGGTGATCATCTCCTCGTTGGTCGGGCCGTAGAGCAGCTCGCGTTCGTGCCGGTCGGTGATGCGCAGCATCTCCGCGCCGTAGTCGTCATAGCGGCCGGACTCGCGCCAGAGATCGGCCAGCTGCAAGGTCGGCATCAGAAGCTCGACGGCGCCGGCCCGGTCCATCTCCTCGCGGACGATCTGCTCGACCTTGGTCAGCACCTTCAACCCGAGCGGCAGCCAGGCATAGATGCCGGCCGCCTCCTGGCGCAGCATGCCCGCGCGCAGCATCAGGCGGTGGGAGACGATCTGGGCCTCCGCCGGCGTCTCCTTGAGCAGGGGCAGGAAGTAGCGGGAAAGGCGCATTACAGGTCCAGGCCAAAAAGGAAGGCGCCAATTAGCCCGGCGTCGCCCGGCTTGGCAACGCGAGGCGGCCGCTGCTCACATCATCAGCACGGGCTTGATCACCTTGCCGGCCTCGGCGTCGTGCATCGCCTCGGCGATCTGCTCGAACGGGTAGGTGGTGATCAGCCGCTCCAGGGGGAAACGCCCCTCGCGGTGCAGATCGATCAGGCGGGGGATGAACGCGCGCGGCTCGGAGTCGCCCTGGACCACGCCGCGGATGCTGCGGCCGCCCAGCAGCAGGGGCGACAGGTCCAGCGGCAGCGGGGCGCCCGGCGAAGTGACGAAGGCGAAGACGCCCTTGGGGCCCAGGCAGGCGACGCCCTGCAGATAGACCTCGGCGCGGTCGGTGGTGTTGAGCACGAAGTCGACGCCGGGTCCGGTCAGGCCCATGATCGCCGCCACCGGATCGTCCGCGCCGGGATCGATGACATCGCTGGCGCCGAGTTCTTTGGCCAGCGTCAGGCGGGCGGGATTGACGTCGACGGCGACGATCCGGCCAGCGCCGGCGACCTTGGCGGCCATCACGGCGCTGAGGCCCACCGAGCCGACGCCGAACACCGCCAGGCTCTGGCCTTCGCCCACTTTCAGTGAATTCAGCACCGCCCCGGCGCCGGTCTGGACGCCGCAGCCCAGCGGCGCAAGGCGTTCGAGCGGGATGTCGCCCGGCGCCTTGATCACCGACTTGGCCTCGCAGATCGCATGGGTGGCGAAGGAGGATTGTCCGAAGAAGGCGCCGTGCACCGGCTCGCCATCCTTGGACAGCGGTGTCGAACCGTCCGGACGCGAGCCGCCGAAATTGCGCGCCATGGTGTCCAGGCAATAGGCCATGGCGTGATGGCGGCAGGCGACGCATTCGCCGCAGAAGCTGTAGCTCATCAGCACCGCATCGCCCGGCGCGATGTCCGTGACCGCAGCGCCTACTGCTTCGACGACGCCGGCCCCCTCATGGCCCAGAACCATGGGGCGCGGCCCCATCGGCCGGGTGGCGACGCGGATGTCGGTGTGGCAGACGCCCACGGCGACCAGCCGCACACAGAGTTCGCCCGGGCGCGGCTCCTCCAGCTCCAGGGTCTCGATGGTCGGAAAGCCCGCCGCGTCGCGGCAGACCGCGGCGGCGATTCTCACCGGAAGTTGGTCGGCAGCGTCGGCAGATGGACCCAGTGGTATTGGATGCAGCACCACAGGGCGGCGAAGACGATGGCCGACACCCAGCTGGTGGTGATCGCCTTGCGCAGGAGGTTCGGGTTGACCGGCGCGCCCGGATCGCATCCAGGCCCCGGATCGATGCCCGCCTCGGCGAAGCTCGTGGAGCCCAGCGGTAAGACCGCGAACAGCACGACCCACCAGATGGTGAGATAGAGGCAGATGTCGGTGAACCAGCTCATCAATGGGCCGCCGTTGGGGTTTGCATCAGCTCAACTAGCACGCCGCCCATGTCCTTGGGATGGACGAAAATCACCGGAACGCCATGGGCGCCGATGCGCGGCTCTCCGGTCCCGAGGATGGCGGCGCCCCTGGCCCGCAGATCATCGCGGGCGGCGACGATGTCGGCGACCTCGAAGCAGACGTGATGCTGACCGCCCCGCGGGTTCTTCTCGAGGAAGGCGGCGATCACCGAGTCCTCGCCGAGCGGCTCCAGGAGTTCGATCTGGCCATTGGGCAGATTGACGAAGCAGACCGTGACCCCGAATTTCGGCAGCGGCCGCTTCTCGGTGACGGAGGTCGCGCCGAGCAGATCCCGATAGACCTTCAGGGCCTCGTCGATGGAGGGGGTCGCGACCCCGACGTGATTGAGCTTGCCGATCATCAGCCGAGCCTAGCCCATTGCGCCCGGATCAGCATCGCACCGAGTCCAGGCGCAGGCCGAGGATCTGGCGCAGATCCCATGCCTCGGGACCGGTATTGGAGGACGCATCGGCGATGCGCCAATCCCCGGCGGGGGTGCGGCACAGCACCCAGTCCACCGACTCCGGCTTGCCGAAGTTCTTGAACACGGCCACCACCTTGGCCTGGTTGTTGTCGATCTGGGAGAGGAGCTCGAAACCGCTGATCTCGGTCTCCTTGAAGCCGTAGCGGTAATCGAAAGCGATCGGGCTGGAGCCCTGCGAGCGGGCCTGGGCGGCTTGCAGGCCGGCCCTGAGATCGGAGGCCAGCAGGCCTTGCGATCCGGCGCCGCCGAAGGCCAGGCCGGGCTCGGCGTAGAGCTGCTGCACCACCTCGGCAGGCTCCGACGCCAAGGCTGCCGGCGCCGCCAGAAGGACGCCGAGCGACAGAACCAGCGCCGGGATCCGGCCGAATCTCATACTCTGAACTCCCGCGCCGGCCGTTCGCCAGACGCCGCATTGCGCGATCTCGAAGGGGAATCGCCCCACAGCTTGGTCAATTGGCAAAGGCTCTGGGCCGAAAATATGACCGTGGAGCCAATGGCGGTGGTTCGGGCGTTGATGCTGCGGGACTGACGGCTCCAATGCGACAGGCGAATTCCAGGCGCAAGCGTGACGCGGCGGGCGACGCGGTGAGCGCCCTCGTCGCCCAGAGGTGGCATGTCTGGCACCCACTGCCCGCGCTTCACTGCGTCCCGGCGATCGTGCTGATCCTGGTGACGGGCCTGGCGATGGGACAGCCGGGCGGCGCCCTGGTGGCGGCGGGCGGGGCTTTCTCGGTGGGCTTTGGCGGCTTCCAGCGGCTTAGCCGCTGGCGACTGGCGCCGATGGTGCTGGCCGCGGTCGGCATGGCGATCTCCACGGCGATCGGCACCGTGGCCAGCAACGCCCCGATCGTCGACGCGCTCTGCGTCGCCGCGTCGGCGGTGGTGATGGGCCTGGGAACCGGCCTCGGCACCGGGGCCTGGTGGGTGATGCTGCAGGGTTTCGTCTTCCTGGTGCTGGCCGGCTCGATCCCGGGCGACCTGCGCGAAGGCCTGAGCCGGGCCCTGCTGATCCTCGTCGGCGGCGCGGTGCAATGCGCCTGCGTCATGGGACTGAGGGCGCTGGCGCCGGGCAAGTTCGCCCACCTCGTGCCGCCCAACGCGGTCGACCCGCCGGGCAGCTGGTCCGAATGGCGCGCCGCCGTCACCCGGGTGCTGAAGCCGTCCGAGCCGGAGTTCGGCTACGCTCTGCTGCTGGGCGTCGCGGCGGGCGTCGCCGCCTACCTGGCGCGCAAGATCGCCCTGCCCAACGGCTACTGGGCGCCGATGACGGTGCTGCTGGTCCTGCGCCGCGGGACGCGCGAGACCCTGACGCGCGGGGCGCTGCGGATGATCGGCACCCTGGTCGGCGCCGGCGCGGCGACCCTGGCGATGGTGTGGCTGAAGCCCTCGCAGGAGGTGCTGGTGGTGCTGGCCGCGGTGGTGGCCTGGGGCGCCTATTCGGTGCAGTGGGTCAATTACGGGACCTTCTCGACCTGCGTGACCGCCTATGTGGTCTTCCTGTTCGCCTTCGAGGGCCTGCCCGAAACGGTGGTGATCCGCCACCGCATCGCCGCCACCCTGATCGGCGGCGCGATCGCGCTCGCGGCGCTTGGCGTCAGCCGGATCCCGCGGCTCGTCCGCCCCGCAGCTACACCCTGAGAACCACCGTCTCGACGATCGGCCGGCGATCCCAGATCCGCTGGCAGGCCTTCTTGACCTTGCGCGAGACCAGGGTCCGCACCGCTTCATCGTCGGTGCGGCCGGACCGATCCAGGCTCTGCAGCGCATGACGGGCCTCGTCCTCGAGCTCCTCGATGGCCTCCGACAGGGGGAAATCCTCGTCGCCCGGCAGGCCGATCGAGCGGATGGTCGGGCCCGCCGCCAGATGGCCCTTGGCGTCCAGCACGAGGGAGATGTTGAGCGCGCCGTTGCTGGCCGCATGGCGGCGCTCGCGCAGGGCGTCGCCGTTCTCGGGGGTGACCATGCCGGCGTCGACGAAAAAGCGGCCGGACGGAACCTCGTCGATAATGTCCGGATGGCCCGGCGCCAGGCGCACCATGTCGCCGTTGCGGGGCGTGACCGTGATCGGCACCTGCAGGTCCTTGGCCAGGGCGGCATGCTCGCGCAGGTGACGCCGCTCGCCATGGGTCGGCACCGCGATCTGGGGCCGGGCCCACTGGTACATCTGCTTGAGCTCGTCGCGGCAGGGGTGGCCGGAGACGTGGATATGCGGGTGGTCGCGCTCGGTGTAGAGGCGCACGCCGCCGTCGGAGAGCCGGTTCTGCAGGTTGCGGATGGGGATCTCGTTGCCGGGGATCACCCGCGAGGAAAAGATCACCGAGTCCCCCTGCCCCAGCGACACATGCGGATGGGTCCCCTCGGCGATGCGCGAGAGCGCCGCCCGCCCCTCGCCCTGGCTGCCGGTGCAGAGGTAGAGGATCTTGTCGTCGGGGAAGTGTCCGGCCTCGTTTTCCGAAACGAAGGACTGGGCGTCCGCCAGGATGCCGACCGACTTGGCGGCGGCCGCCATGCGATGCATCGAACGGCCGACCAGGCACACCCGCCGATCATTGGCCTCGGCAGACACGATCGCAGACTCCATGCGCGCGACGTTGGAGGCGAAACAGGCGACCGCCACCTTGCCGGTGAGTTCGCCGATCAGGGCGTTCATGGCCACCCGAACCTCGGCCTCCGAGCCGGCCGAGCCGTCGACGAAGACGTTGGTGGAGTCGCAGACCATCGCCAGGATCCCCTCGTCGCCGAGGCGGCGGATGGCGGCGATGTCGGTCTTCTTGCCGACCAGCGGATCGGGATCGATCTTCCAGTCGCCGGTGTGCAGCACCGTTCCCAGCGGCGTGCGGATGGCCAGGCCATTCGGCTCGGGGATCGAGTGGGTGATGGTGATCAGGGTGATCTCGAAGGGGCCGAGCGTGATCGAGCCGTCCAGCGGCACCTCGGTGATCGACACCTCGTTCAATATGCCGGCGTCGCGCAGCTTCTCGCGCACCAGGAAGGCGGTGAAGGGCGTGGCATAGACGGGCGCCCTCAGCCGGGGCCAGAGCCAGGGCACCGCACCGATGTGGTCCTCGTGGGCGTGGGTCAGGACGATGCCCAGGATGTCGTCGCGGAAGGCCTCGATATAGGTCGGGTCGGGCAGGATCAGCTCGACGCCGGGCGTGGTCTGGTCGCCGAAGGTCACCCCGAGATCGACCACGATCCACTTGCGGTCGTCCGGCGGACCGAAGCCATAGAGGTTGAAGTTCATCCCGATCTCGTTCGACCCGCCCAGAGGCAGGAAGACGAGCTCGTCAGGGCCACTGTTACTCATACGCCGGGCGGTCCTTGGATGTTGCGCCGGTAGACCTCGAGCAGGCCCCGGATGGTGATGTCGGGATCGAAGATGTCGATGGAATCGGTCGCGCCGTGGAACAGGGACGCGACGCCGCCCGTGCCGATGACGGTCATCGGCCGGCCGAACTCGCTCTTGATCCGCTCGATCAGGCCCTCGATCAGCGAGACGTAGCCCCAATAGACGCCGGCTTGCATGGCTTCGACGGTGTCCTTGCCGATGACGCGGCCCGGCCGGCGGATCGCCACCCGAGGAAGCTGAGCGGCCGCTGCGTGCAACGCCTCCATCGACAGATTGATCCCTGGCGCGATGGCGCAGCCTTCCAGGCCGCCGTCCTCGGCCACCACATCGAAGGTGGTCGCCGTGCCCGAGCCGACCACGATCAGCGGTCCCGGATAGAGCACATGCGCCCCGATCGCTCCCACCAGCCGGTCGGCCCCCGCCTCGGATGGCTTGCTGATGCGCACCTCCATGCCGAGCACGGCGTTCTCGCCGACCACCAGGGGCTCGGTCTTGATGTAGCGCCGGGCCAGGTTGCGCAGATTGAACAGGGACTGCGGCACCACCGTCGCCACCACACAGGCGTCGAGATGCTCGAGCTTGAGGTCCTGCAGCATCAAGAGCTGGCTCAGCCACACGGCGTATTCGTCGGCGGTGCGGGCGGACTCCGTGGCCGTGCGCCATTGCGAGACCCAGGCTTCGCCGTCATGCACCGCGAACTTGGTGTTGGTGTTGCCCTGCTCGATGGCCAGCAGCATCAAAGGGTCCCGAAGAAGACGTCGCCGACGGTGATGCGCTGAAGCTCGCCGGAATCCAAGCGCAGAACGAGCGCGCCGCCCGTGTCCATCTCGACCGCCATGCCTTCGATCGAACGATCGCCTAGCCGGGCGATGCATCTCTCACCGAGCCCGATGGCGGACCGGGTCCACTCGGCCCTGATCGGTTCGAAGCCGTCCCGCTCCCAGACCGCCAGCCAGCGGGCGAAGGCGCCGGACAGCAGCTCTAGCGCCTGACCTGGTTCGGGGGCTTGGCTCACGCCCGACGCGAGATGCGCGGCCAGGGATGTCGCCGGATAGTCGAGGCCCTCGGGTGCGGAAGCCAGGTTCACACCGATGCCGATGGCCAGCCAGAGGCCGCCGCCGTCTCCGCGTCCCGACTCGATCAATATCCCCGCCGCCTTCGCGCCCGAGACCAGCACGTCGTTCGGCCATTTGAGGCGGACCAGCGTCGCGGGGACGCAAGCGGCAGCGAGATCGCGCACCGCCAGGGCGGCGACGAAGGAGAGCTGGGCCGCCTCGGCTGCGCCGCGGGCCGTGGCCATCAGCAG
>DATCFQ010000738.1:0-6692 GCA_036509495.1 Caulobacteraceae bacterium | reverse complement strand
ATCGGCCCCTTCGCCCACGCCTCGGCCGACGCGCATGTGGGCGAGCTGGTGCTGCAGGGCGCCTTCGCGGGCGTCGGCCACGACGCCGCGGCGGGGGCGGGCTCGTCGCTCAGCGGCTATGTGGACCTGATGGGCGGGGTGAAGTCCGGTCACACCTGCATGTTCGGCTCGGGCTGCCACGTTTTGCCACACGTCAAGATCGGCGACCGCTGCACGATCGGCGCTGGGGCCGTGGTGGTCCGTAATGTGCCGGACGAAACCACGGTCTACGCCCAGCCGGCGAGGAGCCTGTGAGCATGGCGGTCTCCACCGACGCCCTGATCCGCGAGTACTGGCACCTTGTGGCGCACCGCAGCGAGTTGGCCGAGCCGGGCGACTTCCTGCGCCTCGACTGGGCCGCGGGCGAGCTGGTGCTGCACAACGACGAGGGCGAGATCATCGCCTTCGACAACGTCTGCCCGCATCGCGGCGGACGCTATTTCACCGAGGATCGCGGCAACGCCCGCGCCATCTGCCCCTATCATGGCTGGAGCTTGCGGGGCGGCGAGGTCCGGGTGGCGCGGCGCGAGCAGTTCACAGCCTGCGACCTGGAAAAGGCGATGCTGAACCGCTTTCGGACCGAGTGGTGCGGCGACTTCCTGTTCGTGGGAATCGCCCCGGTCATGAGCCTGGTGGATCAGCTCGACGCCTTCTGCGCGCCCTTGGCCGACATCTCCGGCGATATCGCCGAGCCCCGAGACATCTACAAGATCGACTTCCAGGCCAACTGGCGTGTCGGGCTCGAGAACGCGCTGGAGGGCTATCACGTCAACAGCGTCCACCCCCAGACCCTGGCGCCGATGGCCCTTTGCCAGGACGTCGACAGCTACGCCGGCCTGAACTCGGCCTATCACGCCAAGGTCGGCCAGGCGCGGACGGCCCGGGGATTGGAGGGCCTGCGCCGCTTCTTCGACCTCAGAGCCGGCTTCGACGGCTACTGCGCCTACTACCTCTTCCCCTTCGCCATGGTCTCCTCGACCTTCGGCTATTCCTATTCGATGCAGACCTATTTCCCGTCCACCGACGACCACCGCAGCTGGTTCACCACCCGCCTGTTCGCCAGCCGCTCGGCGCCCGGCGCCGAAGGGGTGTCGGAGACGCTGCTGAACGCCGCCGCGCCCTTCAACCGCCGGGTCTTCGACGAGGATCACGAGATCTGCCGGCGGGTCAGCCATTTTTATGATCTCGATGGCGAAGCCCGGGTCTACGCCTCCAGCGAGGCGCGGGTGCGCTACCTGGCCGACACCCTTCGTAAGATCGAGGCGGATCAGGCCGCTTCGGCGGCCTCGCACCAGCGCTGGAACATCGCCCGGTAGACGGCCTCCAGCCGGCGGGCCATGGCGGGCTCATCGCGATAGGGGGCGGCGTCGAAGCCTGCCGGCACGCGCTCGCGCAGGGCCTGCATCGCGGCTGGATCGGCGGCCAGCGCCAGGGCCGTGGCCACATAGGCTTCGGGGCTCTCGGCCACCATCCCGGGGAGGCCCGTGGGCGCCACCACGCTCAGGCCCAGCCTGGAATAGAAATCCTCGCCCTTCAGGATCAGCACCGGCACGCCGCGGCTCAGGGCCTCCATGGAGGTGGTGCCCCCCGTGCAGGGCGTGGGCGCCAGCGCCAGGTCGATGTCGGCGAACTCGGCGTGGTATTCCGCACCGGACGTGCGTCCGCGGAACTCCAGCCGGTCCGGATCCGAGCCCTCGGCCAGGAAGCGGGCCTGGGTGGTCAGCTGCAGCACCGGGTCCAGGAAGTATTGGTACTTGAGCACCAGCCGAGAGCCGGGCGCGCCTCTCAGGATCGCGGCCCACAGCGCCACGGTCTGGTCGCTCAGCTTGGCGGGATTGATGAAGGCGCCGAAGGTCGCGTGGCCCCCGGTCAGGCAGGGCGCGGGCGAGGTGCGGGGGCCGGGGTCGGGGCGGAAGGCGCCGCAGGCGTCGCCCATGCGCCAGACTTCCTCCTCGAACAGGCCGGCCATGTCCTCGCCGTCGACGAAGTCGGTCTGGATCACATAGTCCATGGCCTTCAGGCCGGTGGTCTGCTGGTAGTTCAGCCAGCTCGCCTGGATCGGCGCGGGGCGGTGGGCGAACAGGGTCAGGCGGTTGCCGGCGTTGTGCCCCCAGCAGTCGATCAGGATGTCGATCCGGTCGGAACGGATCAGCTCCGCCGCCTGCCGGTCGCCCAGACCGCCCAGCGAGCGGATGTGCACCGGGGCAGTGAAGACGCCGGGGTCCTCGGCCTGGTTGGCGTAGGCGAAGACTTGCACGGCGCCTCGGTCGAGGTGGTCGAAGATCGGCGCGATGAACTGGCGCAGCTGGATCTGCACGAAGCTGGGCGCCACATAGCCGACGCGCAGCGGCCGCCCGGCGGCGCGGCTGTTGGCGAAGGGCAGGGCGGGTCGCGGCGGCGCGTGCAGGCTGGCCCAGCGGCGCGCGGCGGCGGCGTGCCGCTTCGTGCCGTCAGCCAGGGCGAACATGGCGGGCAGGGCGAACTGGGTCACCTCGGCGCTGGGATAGAGCCGGCCGAGGCTCTCGAACGCCTCGACAGCCTCTTCGGCCCGGCCCTGATGCTGCAGCGACAGGGCGTGAGACAGCAGCGTCGCCGGCTCTCGCGCCCCGGCCTCGATGGCCGCGCCATAGGCGAGGCTGGCCAGGGCCACATGGCCGCCGCCATAGAGCTTCTGGGCCAGGGCCGTGGCGTAGCCGGGATCGCGCTGCAGCTGGACGAGGTCGGCGCCCCATTGCTTCATCACCAAGAGGCCGTGCAGCAGCCGGGCCCGATCGAGTTCGGTCTTGGCCTCGGCCGCCTCGCCGGCGGCGCAAAGAGCGGCGGCCAGCTGGTAGCGCGCCACATGGTCGCCGGGCGCGGCGGCGATGCCGGCGCGGCAACGCTGGATCAGGATATCCGCCCGTCCGCCCGCGATCAGCTCGCTGGGGATGGCGTCGGCGCCAAGTTGGATCATCGCATCGGCCATCGGTTCGGCGGTCGGTGCAGGCTGGGCTGGGCATGGTTAATCCGCCCTGAAAGCTGAGCCATTTTGTTAACCACGGTTGGCGACCATCGCGTCGAACGTGAGCTCGACCCATGGCCCCATCCTCGAACCTGGCCATCGCCCATCCGATGGCCGCCCCGCAGTCCGAGCCGGTGGGGGTCGCCAGGCCCCTGCTGCCGGCCTTGGAGGCGCTGGAACCCTATCTGCGGCGCATCGACGCCAACCGCTGGTACGCCAACCTCGGCCCCCTGGTGCTGGAGCTGGAAGGCCGACTGGCCGAGCGATTCGTCCGGCCGACGCGGATCGTCACCGCCGCCAACGGCACCCAGGCCATCACCCTGGCGCTGCGCGCGGCCGGCGCCACGGACGGATACTGCGCCCTGCCGGCCTGGACCTTCGTGGCCACCGCCCACGCCGCCATCCAGGCGGGGCTGACCCCCTGGCTGCTGGACGTCGATCCCGAGACCTGGATGCTCGATCCCGCCAGCGTCAAGAACGCCCTGCGCCAGGCGCCGGGAAAGGTCGCCGCGGTGGTCCCGGTCCTGGCCTTTGGACGGCCGGTGGATCTGCAGGCCTGGGCGGCGTTCCGGCTGGAGACCGGAATCCCGGTGATCGCCGACGCCGCCGCGGGCTTCGATGGGCTGGACCGCGCGCCCGTGCCGGTGACCGTCAGCCTGCACGCCACCAAGGCGCTGGGCGTCGGCGAAGGCGGCTACATCGCGACCGAGGATCCGGCGTTCGCGGACCGGGTGCGCGAGCAGACCAATTTCGGCTTCCGCGCTCCGCGCCTGTCGGACAGTTCCGGAACCAACGCCAAGCTCAGCGAATACGCCGCCGCGGTCGGCCTCGCGGCCCTGGACGCCTGGCCCAGCACCCGCATCCGCCTGCTTCGGGCGGGCCAGCAGCTGCGCATGGCGATGGCGCTGGACTCCCGGGCGGCCTTCCAGCCGGGCTGGGGCGTGAGCTGGGTCTCGACCACCTGCGTCGTCGGGGTTCCGGATGGCTGGGCGCCGGCCCTGGCGGAGACCGCGACGGCGGCGGGGGTGGAGACGCGGCAATGGTGGGGTGCTGGCTGCCATCGCCACCCGGCCTTTGCCGACCTGCCCAGGACCTCGCTGGAGGTCACCGACCATCTGGCGGTCTCGACCCTGGGGCTGCCCTTCGCCATCGACCTCGGGGGCGAGGCGATCGAGCGGATCGCCCGGACGCTTCGGACCGGCTAGCCGGCGCCCCATGCTGGCTCCGATGCCGCGATCGCCCTAGCCTCGCGGTCTGATGAGCACCCAGGACCGATCGCGACAGGCCGGCATGCGCTGCGAGATATGCGGGGGAAGCTGTCGCTTCGACTTCACCAAGCGGTTCGACTCTTTTGGGCTGACCGACGTCCAATACTGGCGCTGCGAGGATTGCGGCTTCGTCCTCTCGCGCACCCACGCGGAGATGTCGCCAAAGGACTGGATGGAGTTGAACGAGCGCTGTCATGCCACCTATCAAGGACATGACGAGAATCTGCTCGATCCGCGCTGGAAATCGCGCATGGCGGCGCAGGCCAGAGCCATTGCGGAGCTTTCGGGCTGCGGGCTGCTCGATCCGCAAGGGCGCTGGGTGGATTTCGGTTGTGGCGATGGCAGCCTGTCGGACCTGCTGGCCGCCGACTACCGGCTGGGCCTGCCCAAATACGACAAGTACATGGCCAGGGACGCCAGCTACCTGAGCCACCAAGATCTTCAGCCGGCGGCCTTTGATTTCGTGATCACCTCGTCGGTGTTCGAGCACCTGACGCGCAGGGAACAGTGGGACGGCATCGAAGCGCTGGTATGCCCAGCGGGCGCCTTCGGGGTCGCCACCCTGGTCGCCGACCGCGTGCCCAGCGATCCGGACTGGTTCTATCTGGAGCCGCCCCACTGCGCCTTCTTCTCCAACGCCGCCATGGACCGGCTTTTCAAGGACTGGGGCTACCGCTGTTCGATCTACGATGTGGCGGCCAGGCTCTGGATCTGGTTCCGATCCGATCCTCGGGCCGTCTCGACCAAGGTGGACCAGCTGAACGGCGCCGGATTGGGGCCTTACCTCTTCCGGGAGGGCTTCCTCGATTACTGGAAGGTGGATCCTCGTCTCAGGAGCGCATGACCATCGACCTCAGCTTCACCGGCCGCCCGCCGGGGCCCAGGGCCGCCGCCGCCGGGGCGGCGCCAGGGGTTCCGGTCCCGACAGTTCCGGGTTCTGCAGGATGTCCTCAGCCCTCGCGATCAGGGCGTCGAACAGCCGATAGACCTCCGCCTCGTCCAGGCCCGCCAGCAGGCGGCGATCGCGCGCGGCGTCGGCGGGTTCGATCAAATCGCCCGTGGCGTCACCGGCGATGAAACGGCCCCGCTGACCTCCCTGATGAGGGACGTGCAGATCCGCGATGAAATCGCCGCTTCGCGCGCCCGGCGCGCCTGATGCGCGTCGCTCGGACCCCTGGCGCGCCGCCCGAGGTCCCGGCATAAGCCACGCTTGGTTCCGAGCGCCTGGCATGACCCTGACCGACCGCCATCTCGATGAGTTGAAGCGCGCGCGCTGGCTTGGCTTCGAAGCCGAGAGCCAGCGCTACAGCGAGCTGCTGGCGCGCGATCCGGCCGAGATCCATCCCCTGGCGGCGACGGCGAAGAGCCATCATGACACCCTGGCGATCTGCGCCATCGGCGAGGCCCTCATCCACGCCGACGCCCTGCGGCTGAAGCCGCTTCGCCGCGACGGCTTCATCGGCGTGCTGCTCACCACCCTGGTGGAGGAGGGTCGCCATGCGGCGGCGCTGCAGGTCTTCGAGTCCTTCACCGAGGAGGACCGATCCTCGGCCAAGGTCTGGGTGACGCGGGCCCGCGCGCTGGGCGGCCTCGGCGACTTCACGGCCGCGCGCGAGGCGATCTGGACCGCCCTGGAGCTGGATCCCCAGGTCCGCGATGGCCGCGAATTCAAGGCCCTGCTGGTGGCGCGCCGCGAGCTGAAGTCCAGGCTTGATGCCGGAGAGGCTGGCTGGTCGGACCTGCGCCGGCTGGTGGACATCCATCTGGAGCTGGGCCTGGCCGGGGTGGCGGCCAAGCTGATCAAGAACCGACTCCGTGGGCTGCCGCCGCCTGGGCCGGATGACTATGACGACGGCCTTCGGATGCTGAAAGTCGCCGTGCCGCTGCTTGGGCCGCAGTTCGTGCTCTCCGAGGGCAAGGTCCTGGCGGCGGTCCGCCAGGACGACGGGCTGAAAGCACTGTTCGCCGAGTGCCGGATCGCCGACGGCCGTCCGCAAGAGGCCGTGGCGCCCGATCGCGGCGGCCGCGATCTCAGGCTCCAGCGGGCTCTGGCCTGCGCCGAAGCGGGCGAGTCGGACGAGGCCATCGCGCGGCTGGGCCGCCTGACGGTGGAACTCCGCGAGGACCTCGAGGCGCGCGCGGCGCTCGACTTCCACGTCGGCCGGGCAGTGCTCGAAGAGAACCCGCTGGTGCTGAGGCCGCCCGGCGGACCCCGGCGCATCTTCAACCTGATGCCCTTCAATGACGAGATCCCATTGCTGAAGATCCATCTGGCCGAGATGGCCGGGTGGGTCGACCTGTTCGTCATCGTCGAGTCCGAGGTCACCTTCACCGGCCAGCCCAAGCCGCTGCACTTCGAGCGTCACAAGCATGAGTTCGCCGCC
>DATCFQ010000737.1:0-4165 GCA_036509495.1 Caulobacteraceae bacterium | reverse complement strand
CGGCGGGCAGGGCCGCGCCCTGGGCCGGCGTCGCCGTGGTGGCGAAGGTCTGCTCTTCCAGCAGCGCCTGCCACGGATGCCGGCGCGCCAGCGAGGCGCCCTCCTCATTGGCCAGGGCCAACAGCTGGACCACCTGCTTGTCGGCCGAACCGGCCACCGCCGAGGGCTGCGGCAGCGACAGCCTGCCCGACACCGCCTGGATGATGGTGAGCAGGCTCACCGCGCCTTCGCCCTGGCCTGGGGCAAGGGGCGCTCGGCCTCGAACGCGGCCCACGCGTCCGGATGCGCGGCGCGATCGGCCTCGGTCGCCGCGCGCGGCCCCTCGCGGGTGGAGGCGTCCAGATGGCGGACGAACATGATCTGTTCGCCGTCCTGGTAGAAGCGCGCGCCCCGCTGGGACACGCTACGCTGCAACGCCGGCATCGCGGCTCTCCTTTTTCCTGATCGCCGACAGTTCGGCATTGGCGGCCTTCAACTCGCGGGTCAGCCGTTCGGTCTCCCGAGCCAGCTCCTCGTTCCTGGAGATCAGCCGTTCGATCGGCGCTGCGCCCTTTTCGGCCACCTCGAGCCAGGTCCGCGCCCGTTCGCGCAGCTCCCTGGCTCCCATCCCAAGGTTCTGCAGCTGGGCGTCGTTCACCGCCGCCATCTGCTCGACCGTGCGCAGGTTGAAATAGGCCAGCTCCTGCACCCGGGCCGGGCCCATCAGCGACACCGGCCATTCCGACAGCGGCGTGCCTTGCAGCGGCGCTTCGCGGCCGGCGGTGAAGGCCTGGTACTCGGCGGGCCAGCGTTGCTTGTGGCCGTCGCCCACCGGCTCGACGGCCATGGATCGCCGGTCGCCGGGGATGATGATGCGGACGAATTCCCGATCCTCGAAGATCGGGCGGCCCTCCTGGCGGCTTTTCCACTCCAGCTTCACCGCCTCGGTGAAGAACTGCGGGATCGCCGGCGACTTCGGGGCGGAGGGGTCGCGGAAATCGGTTTCGGACATGGGGTTGTCGCTCTCTTTCCCCTCTCCCCTTGCGGGAGAGGGTGGCGGGCGGAGCCCGTCGGGTGAGGGGTTGAACACTCTCTCCGCGTCACGCGGAGCGACCGCTCTCGGTGGCGATCGCGGTGCGACCCCTCACCCGGCCGCTTCGCGGCCACCCTCTCCCGCAGGGGGAGAGGGTGACTTCGACGCTAGTTCTGCTTCACCAGGGTCGGCCAATAGACGTTGGCGGTGACGTGGCTGGTGACCGTGAAGGTCACGCCGGTCCCGTTCGCCGAGGCGTTCTGGGTGGTCGCGTAGGATCCGGCGGTGTTGGTCCCGATGGTGATCCGCCAGCCCGAGCCCTGCTTGTCGATCGCCGCGATGATCGAGTTGGCCGGGAGGCCCGTGCCGGTGATCACCTGGCCGACCTGCAGGTCGTCCAGCGGATTGGCCGCCCCGCCCGCGACCGACTGCACGCCGGTGACATAGGGCGAGCCGCTGACCGTATTGCCGGTGAAGGTCACCCCGGACGAAGCGTTATAGGCCGTCATCGGCAGGGCGTTCTTCTGCGAGGCGGTGGGCGAGGTGGGGAACTTGAACTGTCCCGCCACACCGGTGGTCTCGGCCGAACCGGTGGCGAGCGAAGCCGCCGCCGCCTGCACCGAGGCGTGCCCGGCCCGCTGCAGCCAGGCGTAGTAGGTCCCGGCCGGGGTCTGCGGGGACCAGACGTTCAGCACCCCGATCTCGGCGTTCAGGATGTTGGAGGCGTTGGTCCCTGAGGTCAGGGTCAGGGTGAAGTCCTTGTCCAGGAAATAGCCCTGGCCGGGCAAGAGATCGGTGGTCCCGGCCAGCACCAGCTTGCCGAGCACGAACTCGGCGCCCAGGTCGCCATTGACCACCATGCCGACCTTGTAGGGCGGCAGGAGCACGCCCTGGCCGGTCTGGCCGGCGGCGGGCAAGGGGCCATAGAGCTTGCAGGGGTTCACCCCTGGATCGCTCCACACCCCCGAGCCGGTCGCCTGGCCGGTCCCGAAGTCGCCCTGCCAGACGGCCGAGCACAGGCCGCTGGTCTCCATCAGGAGCGCGGCCTTGGACATTTGACGAAGGTCTTTCATTGGGTTCGCGCTCCCTTAGGCGATCAGCACGCCCTGCAGCTGCGCGTTGGACAGGGTCATGTTGCCCGCCCACACGATCAGCCGCACCGAGGCGTCCTGGTTGATGGAGGTGACCGTCTCGAGCGGGACCATGTTCCGCTTCGAAGAGGGCCGGTATTTGATGTAGTCGGTGTTCAGGAAGTACATGTGGTTGGCCGGGCAGGCCGCACCCACGCCGCCGTCCGGAACGACGTCGGCGCCCATGTACTTCAGCGTCTGATAGCCGGCCTCGCCGCTGTCATCAGAGGTGATCCGCTGGATCGCCTGAAGGCTCGACCAGTAGAAGTTGAAGTAGGCGTTGTCGGCGACGATCAGGTCGACGACGTCGCTCTGCCGCTTGGTGGCCAGCCAGAGCTGGTTCATGTAGCCCTGGATGTTCTGCGCGGAAACCGCGGAGCCGCCGGCGCCGGTCCCGGAGAACACCTGGTTCCTCCAGAACGGCCATTGGCTGCGGTCGATGCCGCCGACCACGCCCGACGTCGGCGCGTCGGCGACCAGCAGTTGCAGCCCGCCGACCTGGAGCCCACCATCGGCCGTCCCGTTGGAATACAGGTCGTAGGACAGGTTGTTGGACATGGTCTTTTCGGCGTTCTGGATCCGGCTCTCCAGCAGGTCGATGATCTGCTCGGCGCCCGTGTTCTGGACGTCGATCTCCAGGCCGTTCCAGGTGACCGCCACGGCGGCCTGCTTCCAGTCGAATTCGGCCGCGGTGAACACGTCCGAGGGCTGGATGTTCAGCACCTGGTAGCCGGCATAGCGCTGGTAGGTGCCGTTCTGGGCGTACTCCAGTTCCTGCACGATGGTGCGGCCGCCGGAGACGGGCTTGATCGAGCCCTTCTTCTTCATCCGCGCCAAAAGGGCGTTGTTGTTGGTGATGTTGTCGGCCAGCTTTCCGGAGCGGTTCCGGAGAGTCGTGGTCACGATCTCATTGAGGTTTGGGGAAGCCATTCCCTAGGGGTTCCTTTGGGGTGAGGGGTTCAGACCGCGTGGTGGCTCCAGGCGTTGAGGAGCTCGTCGCGGAGCGATGGGGCTGGCCCGCCCCGGCCCGGACTGGATCCGGGCGAGGGCGAGCCGGTGACCGACCCTGAGGCGTGCCGGGCCTGCGCCGCTTTCGCGCGCGCGGCGTCCGATGTCCGGCCCTGCCGCCCTGCTTCCGCCTGGCGGAGGAGCGCTTGACGGACGTCGGGGTCCGACCATGTCGCCTGCTGGTAGGCGTCGGCGACGTCGCTCGCCGCGCCGGCCCGCAGGAGGGCGTTCATCCGGTCCCGCACGTTCTCGAAGTAGAGATTGGCGGGGTCGGCGGCGAACGCCTCGACCTGGCTCAGCACCCCGGCCTTGTGGGCCTCGTCGGCGCGCCGGTGCTGCTGCGCGAGCGCTCCTTTCAGGGTCTCGACGTCCCGCGCCAGGGCCTGCAGCTGCGCCGGCGGCTGGGCCTGCGGGGACATCGCCCCGCCCGGCTGCTGCGGCGCCGTCACCCCCGCGAAAGCGGGGGCGGCCAGGGCGCGGAGATCGACGCCGAGGTTTCGCGCCAGGTGCTTCAGTCCCTCGGCCGGATTGCGCTCGAGGAAGTCCTGGGCCGCGAACAGCGCCTGGACGGCCTGCGTCTCGTCCATCCCGCGCATGCGGATCTGGTCGGTGCGCGGGCCAAGGATGGCGTCCAGGCGGTTGAGCCGTTCGGCGCCGGATTGCCACTGGGCCCGGCCGCGTTCGATGTCCGCCTCCCGTTTCAGGACCTCCTTTCGGATATGGTCGGGAAGCGACTGGAAGTCGGCCTTGGCTGTGGCGCTCCACGAGGCCGGCGGCGTGGTGGCCCGGGCCGCGTTCGCGGCGTCGGGTCCGGCCGCCGGCTCGGCCCCCGCCTTCGCGGGGGTGAGCGGTCTCTCGGGCTCATGCGGTGAATTTGTGGACGCGCGGTCGGCGCCGCTGGCGAAACGTCCCTGCGCATCTCGGGCAGGCGCGGCGGCCGCCGGGGGGGCGTCTGCGACCGCCGCGCCGTCCCCGGCGTCCGCCAGCGCTTGCGCCAGCTCCTCGCGCCGGGACA
>DATCFQ010000736.1:0-3811 GCA_036509495.1 Caulobacteraceae bacterium | reverse complement strand
ATCAGCCGCCGGCTTCCCGCGCTCACGGCGCTGGCGATGGCCAGGGTGTTGGCCTCCGAGCCGCCGGAGGTGAAGACCAGGTCCTGGGGCCGGGCGCCGGCGATCGCCGCGACGGCCTCGCGGGCTTCTTCCAGCATGGCCCGCGCGGCCCGTCCGGCCGCGTGCACCGACGAGGCGTTGCCGCCGAGCCTGAGGGCGGCCAAAACGGCGGCCTCGGCCTGCGGCCGCACCACCGAGGTGGCGTTGTAGTCGAGATAGACGCGCCTGCTCATGCCGCCGCCGAAGCTCCCTCCGAGGCGCCGCTCGGGGCCCGCGGCCGCGCCAGGCTCCCTGAGATCACGTCTTCCAGCGTCACGCTGGCCAGATAGTCGTGGATATGACGGCCGAGGTCGTCCCACAGGTCGTGGGTGAGGCAGCGCACCCCGCCCGGCATGCAGCCAACCGCGCTGGAGCCGCAGCGCACCGCCTCCAGCGGTTCGTCCACCGCGGTGACGATCTCGGCCACCGCCGTCTCGCCGGCAGGCCGGGCCAGCCGATAGCCGCCGCCAGGCCCGCGCACGCTCAGCACCAGGCCGCTCCGGCGCAAGCGCGCGAACAGCTGTTCGAGATAGGGCAGCGAGATGTCCTGGCGCTGGGCGATTTCAGCCAGGGAGATCGCCCGCTGGCCGTCGCCGCGCTTGGCCAGATCGGCCATCGCCATCACGGCGTAGCGACCTTTGGTGCTGAGGCGCATAGGCTGAAACCTCCTGCAGAATTCCCGCGCATCCGTGGCGGCTTGTGATACAAACCGCGGCTTTCGCGCCCGGGGCCACGGCTCGGGCGATGCGGACTGGGACTTAGGAAAACCAACTGTGGCAGTCAAGTATTCCGTTCCCCATATGGGGCGGGGTTTTCCGAGAATGGACGAGACAAGATGCCTGAAGTCATCCTGACCGGCGCCGCCGGCCGGATCGAAGGACGCTACTCCGCCGGCAAGGATCCGAGCGCTCCGATTGCGCTGATCCTGCACCCGCACCCCAAGGCGGGCGGGCACATGAACAATCCGGTGGCGGTGCAGCTCTTCCACCTGTTCATGAAGCGCGGTTTCTCGGTGCTCCGGTTCAACTACCGAGGCGTCGGCAAGAGCCAGGGCGAATTCGATTCCGGCATCGGCGAACTGGCCGATGCCGCCTCGGCGCTCGACTGGCTGCAGACCTCCAATCCGACCGCCTCGCAGTGCTGGGTGGCCGGCTATCAGTTCGGCGCCTGGATCGGCATGCAGCTGCTGATGCGGCGGCCCGAGACCGACGGCTTCATCTCGGTCACCCCGCCGACCAATATGTACGACTTCAGCTTCCTGGCCCCTTGCCCGGCCTCGGGCCTGATCCTGCACGGCAGCAACGACACCGTGGTTCCGCCGGTCGAGGTGGAGCGCGTGGTGTCCAAGCTGCGCACCCAAAAGGGCATCGTCATCGACTACGAGGTGACGCCGGGCGCCACCCACTACTGGGCCGAGAACCTGCCGGACGTCGAACAGCGCGTCGGGGCCTATCTCAACAAGCGCCTGAAGGCCTCGGCCGCCTGATCGGCCGTGTTACGCGGCCGCTCTGACCTGATCCGCTTCGTCGCCGCCCGGGTCCTGGGCGGCATGGCGATGCAGATGACCAGCGTCTCCCTCGGCTGGCTGGTGTATGCCCGCACCAACAGCGCCTATGCGCTGGGACTGGTGGCCCTGTTCCAGTTCCTCCCGGCCATCCCGCTGGTGGCCGCCACCGGCCATGTCGCCGACAACTACGACCGCCGCTGGGTCGTCGCGGTTTCGCTGATGGCGCAGATCGTGGCCGCGGCCGTCCTGTTCGGCTTCGCCCGATCGAGCCTCGGCATGGGCTGGCTCTACGCCCTGGTGCTGCTGATCGGGGCGACCGGCGCCTTCGGGTTTCCCGCCCAACAGGCATTGCTGGCCACCCTGGTCCCGGCCGAGGAGATCAGCCAGGCGGTGGCGCTCAGTTCCTCCACCAACCAGCTGGCGATCATGGCCGGGCCGGCGCTCGGCGGGGTCGCCTACGCCTGGATCGGGCCCTGGACCTTCCTGCTGGCGGCCGGCCTGCAGCTGATCGCGGTCGTCCTGATGCTGGTCATCAAGCCGCGCCCGATCACGCCAGACAAGAGCGGCGGCGGGGTCTGGGAAAAGGCCTTCGCCGGCCTCGCCTATGTGCGGTCCAATCCGATCCTTCTGGGCGCCATCACCCTCGACCTGTTCGCCGTGATCCTCGCCGGCGTCACCTCGCTCTTGCCGATCTATGCACGCGACATCCTGCATTCGGGGCCCATGGGCCTGGGCCTCCTGCGCAGCGCCCCCGCCATCGGCGCCCTGGTCGTCGGCTTCAGTCTGTCCCGCTGGCCGATCCAGAGGCACGCGGGAATGATCATGATCCTGGCCGTCGGCGCCTTCGGCGCGACCACCGTGCTGTTCGGCCTGTCGCGGAGCTTTCCGCTGTCCATCCTGGCCCTCATCGCCACCGGCGGCTTCGACATGGTCAGCGTGGTGGTCCGCCAGACCCTGGTGCAGGTCGCCACCCCCGACGAGATGCGCGGACGGGTCAGCGCGGTGAGTTCGGTGTTCATCTCCGGGTCCAACCGCCTCGGCGATTTCGAAAGCGGTATCGTCGCGGGCCTGGTCGGAGCCCCGGCCTCGACCGTGATCGGCGGGGTGGGCGCCGTGCTGGTGGTGCTGGCGACGGCGATCTTCGTCCCCAGGTTCCGCAAGGCCGACCGGCTGAGCCCGCTCGTCGAAAAGCAGGTCGAACCCGATGCCGCCGACGAGGTCGCGGCGAGGGAGTAGCGGTCCGCGCCTAACCGCGCTTCAGCGCGTGCCGGCCGGCATAGACGGCCTGATCGCCGAGCTGCTCTTCGATGCGCAGCAGCTGATTGTATTTGGCTAGGCGATCCGAGCGCGACAGCGAGCCGGTCTTGATCTGCCCGCAGTTGGTGGCCACCGCCAGGTCGGCGATGGTGGAGTCCTCGGTCTCGCCCGAGCGGTGCGACATCACCGCGGTATAGGCGGCCCGGTGGGCCATGTTCACCGCGTCCAGGGTCTCCGACAGGGTGCCGATCTGGTTGACCTTGATCAGGATCGAATTGGCCAGGCCCTTGTCGATGCCCATGGCCAGGCGCTTGGGATTGGTGACGAACAGGTCGTCCCCGACCAGCTGGATCTGGCCGCCGAGCTTGTCGGTGAGCAGCTTCCAGCCTTCGAGATCGTCCTCGGCGCAGCCGTCCTCGATGGTCGAGATCGGGAAGTCCCGGACCAGGCCTGCCAGGTAGTCCACCATGCCGGCCGGATCGAAGGTCTTGCCCTCTCCTTCCAGCATGTACTTGCCGCCCTTGAAGAACTCGCTCGCGGCGGCGTCCAGGCCCAGCACGAAGTCGGTCCCGGCCCGGTAGCCGGCCGCTTCGCCGGCCTTGAGGATGAAGCCGAGGGCCTCGTGCGCGGAGCCGATGTCGGGCGCGAAGCCGCCCTCGTCGCCGACATTGGTGTTGTGGCCGGCCGCCTTCAGCGCCGCCTTCAGGGCGTGGAATATCTCCGAGCCCATGCGCAGGGCGTCCGAAAAGGTGTCGGCTCCGACCGGCAGGATCATGAACTCCTGGATGTCGATCGGATTGTCGGCGTGCATGCCGCCATTGATGATGTTCATCTGCGGAACCGGCAGCAACTTCGCCGCGACGCCGCCGACGTATTTGTAGAGCGGCAGGTCGGCGCTGATCGCCGCCGCCTTGGCCGCCGCCAGGCTGACGCCCAGGATGGCGTTGGCCCCCAGCCGGCTCTTGTTGG
>DATCFQ010000735.1:0-3924 GCA_036509495.1 Caulobacteraceae bacterium | reverse complement strand
GCGGAAGGCCTGGAAGAGTCCGCTCAAAAAGCGGGCGCGACAAGGCGCGCCTGGTCACATCCGCGCGATCCGGCGCCAGCCGGCGAGCCGGGCGAACGGCGCGATCAGCAGGACTCCGGCGACGAAACCGGCGATGTGCGCCTCCCAGGCGATGCGGGCGCCGCCCATCAGCGGCCCGCCGAACACCGCCATCAGGGCGTTCACCACCAGCCAGCTCGAACCCATGCTGATCACCGGCCGGCTCCAGATCGGGGAGATGGGCCGCGCCTCCGGTCCCAAGAGCCGCGCCGCCGCGCCCATCAGGCCCGAGATCGCCCCCGAAGCCCCCACCACCGGCTCAGTGCTGTGCAGGTGAAGCGCGGTGTATCCGAGCGTCGAGACGATCCCGCACGACAGATAGAAGAGAAAGAACAGCAGGGGCCCCTTCCACCCCGGCCCCATCAGCCGGGCCACCGGCGGCCCGAAGGCCAGGGCCGCCAGCGCGTTCATCAGGGCGTGCGCCCAGCCCCCGTGGACGAACATGACGGTGACGAGACCGAGCCAGCGGCCCTGGTCCAGGTCTGCCGGCGCAAAGCCCCAGGCAAGGATGCCGGCGTCGCCCGGCGCCAGCAGAGACTGCAGCCCATAGGCGCCGACGATCACCACCACGATGGCCAGCGCCGGCCAGGGGGCGTTGAAGATCGGCTCGCGCTTGGGTGGGTCGCCTGCCGCCGCCTCGTCTTGCACCAGCGGCGCGCCCCAGGGGCCGACGCCGGCCGGCCGGTCCTCTTCGCTCATGGCGCCGCCGTCTCCTGACTGAAGCTACGCGGGAACCTTAGAACCCGCCCAGGTTAACTAAATCGAGACGTGTTGAACGCTAACTCGGTGCCGCTCAAGTCGGGTTCATCGAGCGCGCCTCGCAGTTGCGCCTTCGAGCGTGGAGTTCGTCATGGCCGCCTCACTGCCGCACCTGCGAATCGCCCTCTGGGCCGGCGTCGCCCTGGCGGCCGCCTTTGCCGGCCCGGCCTGCGCCCAGACCATGTCTTCCAACTCGGCTTCCTATAATTCCGGCTGGGGCCGCAGCCCCGACCAGGAGAACCAGGGCGCCAATGCGCAGATGCGCGACGCCAACGGCAACCTGCTGGTGGTCGACGGCGTCATCATGAACAGCACCAACCAGAACCTGTTCTCGGGCGGCGGTGTCTCGACCTCGGGATCGGGCGCCTTCGCGTCCGGCGCCACGGCGATCGGCAACAGCCTGTCGGTGGTGACCCAGGGCAACGACAACACCGTCATCATCGACTCGCGGCAGACCAACAATGGCGTGGTCACCGCGACCAGCACCACCTCCGGCGTAGGCGGCAATGGCTCCTGAATCCTCTCCCCGTCGGCGGTTCGCCGCCAAGGCCGTGGCGGCCGTATCGACTTGCGCGCTGCTGCTCAGCGGCTGCGCCTTGCCGGTCGCCGGCCCCAATGGTCTCTACGCCCAGCCGATCGGCAATGCGCCGGTGACATCGAACCCGACCCCCTACTCCACCGCCCTGGTCTGCCTCGGCGAATACGCCCGCCAGCGCGGGTTGCGGGCCCCGCGCATCGCGGTCGGCCGCATCTCGGACTACACCGGCAAGGAAGAGGCCGACGGCTCGGGGCGCAAGCTCACCCAGGGCGCCTCGCTGATGGCGATCTCGGCCCTGGCCAAGGCCGGCGCGCCTCTGGTCGAGCGCTACGACACCTCGGTCTCGGAGCTCGAGCTCAAGTACGCCAACAACAAGCTGATCACCGACGACCCGAACGCCAAGCCCGACGCCCCGACCGACTATCGCAAGATCCTGTCCGGCCAGGTTCCGGGTTCCGACTTCTATCTGGTCGGCGGCATCACCGAGCTGAACTTCAACATCCGCTCCTCGGGCGTCAACGCCGACGGCGGCAAGGTCACCACCACCGGGGTCAAGGCCTCGCTGGGGGCCAGCACCTATGTGATGAACGTCGGCCTGGACCTCAGGCTAGTGAACACCAAGACCCTCGAGGTCGTCGACGTCATCTCCTACCAGAAGCAGATCGTCGGCCGCGAGATCTCCGCGGGGGTGTTCGACATCTTCCATGGCGTCTCCTTCGACGTTTCGGCCGGCGACGCGGGGCTGGAGCCTCTGCAGCTCGGCGTGCGCGCCCTGATCGAGCGCGGCGTGCTGGAGATGATGGCCAATCTCTACGGCGCCCCCGGCCCGCAGGTCTGCCTGAACCCCGCCGACGATCCGCTCGGCGACACCGCCGGGGTCACCGGCGGCTACGTCCCCGCCTATAACAACCTGGCTTCCAACAATGCGCACAGTCGCGAAGATCCTTATCGCTGGGATCGCCGCCGCGATCCCTATGCTGCCACCGATCAGCGGGGCCGCTACTAGCCAGACGGCCGACAGCCAGGTCCTCAACGGCCAGGTCCAGCTTGGGAACGTCACCGCGTCCCAGACGCTGGACGTCACCACCGTCACCGACCAGACCGTCGCGACCACCACGGCCACCGGCAATGCTCTGACCGCCGCTGCGGACTCCGGCTCGCTGGACGTGCAGTCGACCCAGTCGATGCAGGGATCGGCGACCGCCTCGACCGAGCTCGACGTCGAGCCCGAAGGCAATGCCGGCGAAGTCACCCTGACCACCCAGGCCACCGGCAACACCTCCGAGGTCGACGACACGGCCGGGGCGCCGCTCACCGGCAATCTGCAGCAGAGCAGCGGGCCCGGCGCGATCACCGCCTCCAGCGTGATCAATGCGCCCTCGGGCCAGACCGGCGACCTGACCGTCAACACCCAGGCGATCGCCAACACCCAGGGCCTCGGGGTCGTCACCGGAACCGCCACCGTCTCGGTCACCCAGAGTTCGAGCGCCCAGACCACCTCCAACAGCGACGTGACCCTGGGCTACAGCCCCGGCGACGCGGAACTCGCCGCCAGCGCGGTGTCCAACAACATCACCGCCACCGGGCTGGACGGCGGGACCCAGGGCCTGACGCTCAATCAGAGCATGACCGGGACCATGACCCAGGCGGCCCAGTTCGTCGCCGCGGGCCAGGTCCAGACCGCCAACAACGCCGCCACCGCCAGCGCCAACAACATCTCGGTGTCCAATGACGGCGGACCGCTCGACGTCACCGCCAACCAGAACAACGAGGGCTATGTTCGCGGCCAAGCCGAGAGCACCGCCTATGCCTTCGGGGCCAGCGGCGCCTCGGCCAGCGGGGTCGGCAACTCCGCCATCTATGGCGAGGCCGGCGGCGAGATCATCCTGAACAGCACCCAGACCAACTCCGGCGCCGGCGTCGACGCGGTCTCCAGCTCCGGCGGCTCGGTGGGCTTCGACCTGACCAGCACCGCCACCGCCATGGGCGATGTGGTGACCGGCTATGCCTGTTCGGCCTGCGGCGGGGTGATGAACGTCACCTCCAGCCAGTCCAACACCGCCGACATCGGCGCCACGGCCGGGATTCCCTATGGCGGGGTGGCCGGCGCGGCCCGCTCGGCGACCTCGACGGCGACCGCGGTGGGCAACTCCGCGACCTTCTACGTCACCAGACCCTCGAACTGAGACCGCGGCGCCTAGTTGAGGGCCTGAGTGCAGACTCCAAGAGGCGATGAAATGGGCCAGCCACTCGACGGGCGCTGCGCCTGTGGCGAGGTGCGCTATCGGCTGACCGGCCGGCCGATGTTCGTGCATTGCTGCCATTGCCACGATTGCCAGCGCCAGACCGGCAGCGCTTTCGTGCTCAACGCCATCATCGAGACCGACCGCATCGAGCTCCTTCGCGGGGCGCCTGAGCCGGCGACTGTTCCGACCGTCAGCGGCCGGCCCCACGACATCTATCGCTGCCCCACCTGCCGAACGGCGCTATGGAGCGACTACGGCCGCCGCCCGAAGCTGCGCTTCGTTCGGATCGGGACCCTGGACGAC
>DATCFQ010000734.1:0-2348 GCA_036509495.1 Caulobacteraceae bacterium | reverse complement strand
GCGGGGACCCAGGCTTTTTTGGGCCTGTGTGCGTCGACCTTTGCGGTTTGCGGACACGGACATAAAACACCTGGGTCCCCGCTTTCGCGGGGATGAGCGGAAAAGGGGAAAATCCCGTGAAGCCGAAGCTCGCCGTCGAAGACCGGCTGGATGTCCACGACCTGATCGCCCGCTATGCCTGGGCGCTGGATGTCGGCGACCTCGACGGCTACCTCGACTGCTTCCTGCCCGACGCCACCATGGAGCACCATCCGCCCGGCAAGGTGCAGGGCCATGAGGCGATCAAGGGCCTCGTCCGCTTCCTCTGGTACGAGCACCCCAACGACTATCTCGGCCGCCAGCACCGCATGAGCCAGGTGCTGCTGACGCCCGAGGGCGAGGACGTGCGGATCAAGGCCTTCTGGTCGATCCTGCAGCACTTCGCCGACCAGCGGAACGAGGTCTTCGGGCTGGGGACCTGGGACGCGGTGGCGCGCCGCTGTCCGGACGGCGAGTGGCGGCTGGCGTCGCTGTTCGTCGACATCTGGCGCGGCGGCAATGTGCCGTGGGTCGGCGACGCCAGCGTCTGGGACAAGCGCAAGGGCCCGGCCGCGGCCTGAGTGCGCCGCACCGTCGGCCCGGTCTCGTTGTTCAGGAGGCGGGAGCGGGGGCATTTGGATGCGGTGGCCGAGATTAAATCGGTGTAACGGCCATCCCATTGGCAAACACGATCCACGACGGGGACGCTTGTGAATCGCCGCTTCAACCCCGTCTTCGCCGGCCTGCCGACCACCATCTTCACGGTGATGTCGGGCCTGGCGACCCAGCACGGCGCGATCAACCTCGGCCAGGGCTTCCCCGATTCCCAGGGCCCCGAGGACGTGCGCCGGCGGGCGGCCGAGGCGCTGGTGGATGGCGACAACCAGTATCCGCCCATGCCCGGACTGCCGGCGCTGCGGCAGGCGGTGGCCGAGCACTACGGCCGGTTCCAGGGACTGGAGCTCGACTGGAAGACCCAGGTGCTGGTCACCTCCGGCGCCACCGAGGCCCTGGCCGCCGCGATCATGGGCCTGCTGGCGCCGGGCGACGAGGCGGTGCTGCTGGAGCCCGCCTATGACTCCTACGCCCCGCAAGTGCGGGCGGTGGGCGCCGTGCCGCGCTTCGTGCGCCTGGAGCCCCCGGCCTGGAACATCACCGCCGAGGCCCTGGAAAAGGTCACTACCTCAAAGACCAAGATCCTGGTCTTCAACAATCCGATGAATCCGGCCGCGCGGGTCTACGGGCCCGAGGAGCTGAAGGTGATCGCCGACTGGCGCCAGCGCCACGACATTATCATCATCTGCGACGAGGTGTGGGAGCACCTGGTGTTCGATGGCCGCCGACACACGCCGCTGTTGGCGCTGCCGGGCATGGCCGACCGCTGCGTGAAGATCGGCTCGGCCGGCAAGATCTTCTCGCTCACCGGCTGGAAGGTCGGCTGGGTCTGCGCCGCGCCCGAAATCCTGGCCGTGATCGGCAAGGTCCACCAGTTCATGACCTTCACCACCCCGCCGAACCTGCAGCAGGGCGTCGCCTATGGCCTCGGCAAGGACGCCGCCTATTTCGAGGAGATGCGGGCCGGCTACGCCCGCTCACGCGATCGGCTGGCCACGGGCCTGGTTCAGGAAGGTTTCGCGGTGATCCCCAGCGAGGGGACCTATTTCCTCAACATCGACCTTGCCGCCTCGGGCCTGAACCTCGACGACGAGGAATTCTGCAAACGTGCGGTGGTCGAGGCCGGCGTGGCGGCGATCCCGGTCTCGGCCTTCTACGAGACAGATCCCGTGCGCAACGTCGTGCGCCTCTGCTTCGCCAAGAAGGACTCCACCATCGACGCCGGCCTCGAACGCCTGGCCAAGGCGCGGCGGATGATGTGAGGCGGTCCTTCTCCCCTTGCGGGAGAAGGTGTCGCCGAAGGCGACGGATGGGGTCGAAAGGCCTGTCCGGATAGCGGAGTGCGACCCCTCACCCGGCCTGCATCCGCAGGCCACCCTCTCCCGCAGGGGGAGAGGGTTCTCCAAGGCCCCTACCGGTGATGCTTGTAATAGGCCCGCGCGCGGCGGTCTTCGACCTTGGCGTGATGGTGCGCGACCACGCAGCCGATGGCGGCGCCGGCGAGGGCGTGATGGCCGGCGAAGTGGCCGACGACGCCGCCGACGACCGCGCCTTTCATGCAGCCTCGGGCTTCGGCTGCGCCGGCCGAGAGGACGAGCAGGGCGGCGGCGGAGAGGGCGATGATCTTGCGCATGGAGACTCCTGAGGCAGGTTGGCCGATAAACCCTCGGCCAAGGTCAAGGTTCCCCGCTCCGTCAGAGCGGCTGTCCCTCCGG
>DATCFQ010000733.1:0-8716 GCA_036509495.1 Caulobacteraceae bacterium | reverse complement strand
CGATCGAGCACGGCGTCGACGTCAGCTGCCAGGCCCTGACCAAATACGTCGGCGGCCACTCGGACGTGTTCATGGGCTCGGCCGCGGCGCGCGACGCCGCCACGCTGAAGCTGCTCGACGCGGCCATGCACGACGTCGGCTGGTCGGTCTCGCCGGAAGACGCCTATCTCATGCTGCGAGGGCTCAGGACCCTGCCCACCCGCCTGGCGCGGCACGGCAAGAGCGGCGTTGAGGTCGCCGAGTGGCTCCAGGGTCAGCCGGAAGTCGCCGAGGTGATCCACCCCGCCCTGCCCGGCGCCCGAGGTCACGAGATCTGGGCGCGGGATTTCACCGGCGCCTGCGGCCTGTTCGGGGTGGTGCTCCAGCCGGCGCCGGAAAAGGCGGTCGAGGCCTTCCTCGACACCCTGACCCTGTTCGGCCTCGGCTTCTCCTGGGGCGGCCACGAGAGCCTGGCCATCCACTGCGATCCCCAGCGCCGCACCGGCGCGGTGCTGGACGACTACGCCGGGCCTCTGGTGCGGTTGCACGTAGGTTTGGAAGCGCCGGAAGACCTGATCGCCGACCTGAGGACGGGGCTGGACGCCTTCAACGCCGCGCGGGGCTAGTCCTGCGAAGGGGATGGCGCGCCCTGCAGGACTCGAACCTGCGACCCTCTGCTTAGAAGGCAGATGCTCTATCCGGCTGAGCTAAGGGCGCTTACCTGCCCGTTTGCTACGCTGCAAACGCGTTTCGGGCCAGTCCCCGCTAGGAAACCAGGCCTAGTCGTTCGGGCGGCAGGGCCTCGGCGCACAGGCGCCTGAAGGCGGCATAGCCTCTGGGATCGCCTATGCCTGAGCCGGCGTTCTCGTGCGGCAGCTTCACCGGCGAGCCCAGGACGGCGGCGGTCGCCGCTTCGAAATCCTCGCCGATGCGCCGGAAATCCAGGGCGAACAGCCGCGCGCCCGAGCCGGTGGCGTGCGCGCCAGGCGCCGGGCGGCCGGGCAGACCCAGCACCTCATAGACGTTGCGATCGTAGTTCCGCTCCTTGTCCAGGAGCAGGTCGATGCGCTTGGCGACCGCCTTAAGGGCGTCCGGGTGCATGCGGTCGGCCGCAGCGTCGTAGAAGCCCGCCAGGACGTCGTGCTTGGCGTACCAGAGGCACGAGATCAGCCGGCTCAGCCGGTCGCGCAGGATGGTGAAGACCGCCCCGTTCAGGCTCGGGTCGGCCAGCAGGCTGCGAACCTTGAGCTCACGCTCGCGCTTGGACTCGAAGGCGGCCGCCTCGGCCGGGTCCGCCGGGGCTTGGCGATAGGCGTCGCCGTCCAGGAAATGCACGTGCAGGACGGTGGCGCTCGGGACGGTGCGGCGCAGGGCGCGGTAGACCGATGTGCTACCGCAGCGCTCCAGGCTAAGAACGATCAGGAAATCCGGAGCGGACGTGGCGCTCAATGCGTCCAGGGCTCCTTGCGGTCGACCGAGAAGTTGTCGGCATAGGCCTTGAGGATCAGCTTCTGGTCCTTGGGCTCGAAAAGCTGGAAGGCGATGCCGTGCCGCTGGGCGTAGGCGATGGCCTCCTCGCGGGTCTCGAAGGCGAGCCGCACCTCGCCGTTCATGTCGGTCGAGCTGGTCCAGCCCATCAGGGGCTCGGGCACGCGCGCCGAGGCCGGTTCGAACTCCAGGACCCAGTCGCGGGTCCGCGCCTTGCCCGACTGCATGGCCGTCTTGGCCGGCCTGTAGATGCGCGCGAGCATGCCGCCTTCCTTCTCCTGCTACCGATGGTCGGGGCGAGAGGATTCGAACCTCCGACCCTCTGCTCCCAAAGCAGATGCGCTACCAGGCTGCGCTACGCCCCGTTTTCGGCGCGCAGGTTCTGACATGGCCCCGGTCGGGCCGCAACGGACCTCATGGCGCAGGCCGGCGGTTCAAGGCCTATTGATTGCCGAAGATCCGCTCGTGGACGTGGTCGCCGGGTTGGACGCCGATCTCGGCGGCGCGGCCGCCCCGGATCTCGAGCACGCCCAGCACCGGGGCGGCGGAGGGAATATTGGCCTCCGACAGCGGTGTCGCATTGGCCGCGACATTCACCACCATGCCGTTCTGGTCGATGAACAGCATGTCGAGCGGGATCAGGGTGTTCTTCATCCAGAACGAGACGTCCTGGGGCGTCTTGAAGTCGAACAGCATGCCGGCGTCCGGCCCTAACGAGTTGCGGAACATCAGCCCCCGTTCGCGCGAGGCGTCGTTGTCGGCGATCTCGACGTGGAACCGGTGGACGTGGCCGTCATGGGTGACGATCTGCAACGCTTCGACCGGCAGGCCTGACTGGGCCCCCACATCACCGCCCCGGCTGACAGAGCTGCAGGCGGCGGCCAGGCACAGAACAAGGCCGAGGATCAGGCGTCGGGCGATCGCGGAGGTCAGCACTGGGGTCACACGCAGGGTGAGCAATTGAATCTAGAGCGGAGGCTCGATTTCGGCGACCACCAAGCCCTTGGGACCCTCGGCGAAGCGGACCATCACGTCTTCACCCGGCTGGAGGTCCTCGAGGCCGCTGCGACGCAGAGTCTCGATGTGGATGAAGATGTCGCCGGGTTCGGCCTCGCGCACCACGAAACCATAGCCCTTGGTGCGGTTGAACCACTTGACCTTGGCGTGCTCCAGCGGGCCGGACGCTTCCATCGCCCGGCGCGGTGGACGCCGCTCGAAGCTTTCGTTGCGGGTGAAGGGCCCCCGGTCGCCGCCGCCGCGGTGGCCGAACTGGTCGCGGCCCTGGCGGAAGCCGCCGCCGTCGTGCGGGCGGGTCGGACGCTCCATCGGCGCGGCCGAGGACTCGTCGTATTCGATGATGCCGATGACCTGCCAGCCCTTGGGCCTGCGCACGACGTCACAGACGATCGCCGAGCCTTCGAGCGCGGTCTCGCGCCCCGATTGACGCAGGCTGGTGACGTGCAGAAGCACATCCCTGAGATCGGTCTGGTCAGGCTCGTCCGGAACAATAAAGCCATAGCCCTTGGCCGGATCGAACCACTTCACACGCCCCGTGATCCGCACGGATTCCTCGTGCGGATCTTCCCCCTCGAGATCGTAACCTGACATCCCGCCCCTCTCGTCCGCCGAACAGCCAGAAGGCGGACGCCTCCATTTATAACATTGTTCTCGTCTCAGGAGAGCGTCAACCGTGGATTTTAGCCACGGGAGGCGAGGTCCGCGGCGGAGCGGCGGAGTGGTAGGCCCTAGGGGAGTCGAACCCCTCTTACCAGATTGAAAATCTGGGGTCCTAACCGATAGACGAAGGGCCCTTCGGAGGAAGCGGCGATATATCCGCCCTGCCCGGCCTGTGCAAGGCGGCGACGGGGCCTAGCTGCACATTCTTGGATCGGCTGCGTCCTCGATCTCGAACTGGACCCCCTCGCGGCCCATGTAGTCGTCCGGTTTCAGGCGTCCGACGACGTGCAGCGCCCCCTGGCCAGCCATCAGCCGGCGGCCGAGTTCGGTGTCCTGCGCACGCCAGGCGATGGCCTTCAGCCGCCCGCCGGCGCCGTCCGACAGGATGCAGCGGATGTGGCCGCCGCGCATGGCCAGGGGCTGGGCGATGAGCACGTCGCCGAGGGCGAAGACCGGCTCGGGATTGCCGGGACCAAAGGGCGCCAGCCGTTGGAAGTCCTCGAGCAGTTGGCGATCGGCGCCGCCCGGCGAGACCAGGGCGTCGATCTCGACCGCGTCGGCGGCGGCCGAGATGGCGAAGTCGCTTTCCAGGCGTTCGCAAAGGAAGCTCCGCAGCGCATCGACGCCATCGGCGCGGATGGTGAGACCCGCGGCCATGGCGTGTCCGCCGCCGGCCAGCAGCAGGTCCGCCTCGAAAGCTGAGATGATGGCGCGGCCGAGGTCGACGCCGGGCTGGGAGCGGCCCGATCCCTTGCCGATCCGCGTCGCCGGATCCAGGCCGATGACGATGGCGGGCCGCCGGTGGCGCTCGCGCAGCCGGCCGGCGACGATGCCGACCACCCCCGGGTGCCAGCCCTCGCGGGCGACCACCAGCACCGGGTCCGACGCGGCGCCCGACTGCTCGATCGCCGCGACGGCTTCCTCGAACACCAGCCGCTCGACCTCCTTGCGCGAGGCGTTGAGCGCATCGAGTTCCTCGGCCAGGGCCATGGCCTCCTCGGGATCGTCGGTGGAGAGCAGGCGCGCGCCGAGGTCGGAGCGGCCGATCCGTCCGCCGGCGTTGATCCGGGGCCCGAGGATAAACCCGGCATGGAAAACCGTGGCGGGGGAAGGCTTTGAGCCGGCAACCGCGAGCAGCGCCTTCAAGCCTGGATTAGCCCAGCCCGACATCACCTTCAGGCCCTGGGCGGTCAGGGCGCGGTTGAAGCCGGTGAGCTGGGTCACGTCGCAGACGGCGCCGAGGGCGGCGAGGTCGAGCCATTGCCGGATGTCGGGCTCAGACCGCTCGGCGAACAGGCCGCGCCGCCGCGCCTCGCGGTTCAGGGCGGCCAGCAGCACGAAGGTGACTCCGGCGGCGGCCAGCATCCCCTGTCCCGAGTTGCATCCGGGACGATTGGGATTGACCACCGCGGCGGCCGGGGGCGAGTCGCCGTGCATGATGTGGTGGTCGATGACCACGACGTCGAGCCCAAGCTCGGCCGCGGCGGCGATGGGCTCGTGGGCCGCGGCGCCGCAATCGACGGTGACCACCAACTCCACGCCCTGATCCTTCAGCCGCCCGAAGGCCGCGGCGCTGGGGCCATAGCCTTCGGTCATGCGGTCGGGGACATAGATCGCCAGCTCCGCGCCCATGGCCCGGAACCAGCGGACCAGCAGGGCCGCGCTGGAGGCCCCGTCGACGTCATAGTCGGCGAACACCGCCGCCGAACGGCCGCTCTCGAGGGCGTCGACCAGGATCTCGGCGGCCCGGTCCATATCCAGGAAGGACGAGGGGTCGGGAAACTGAGCCTTCAGGGTCGGGTTCAGATAGGGCTCGGCGCCCTCGGGGCCGATCCGCCGGGCCGCCAGGGCGCGCGCCAGGGGCTCGGACAGGCCGTGCTTCAGCTGATGCTGCCTCACGGTCTCGGAATCGGCGGGACGCTGCAGCCACAGTCGTCCCGAGAGCGAGCGCGCGACACCCAGGAAACCGGACATCTGCGCGCCGTCGGCCATGTCACATGGGCCTTCGCGCACGCACGTGGCGCACCGCCCCGGTCGAGGAATCCATCACCAGCGAATGGGTGTGGACGAAGCCGCGGTCGACCTTCACGCCATCGAGCAGGGCGCCCTTGGTGACGCCGGTGGCGGCGAAGATGGCTGGCCCCTGCACCAACTCGTGCAGGTCGTATTTCTTGTCGAAGTCCTTCAGGCCGATGCGCTCGGCCCGCCCACGCTCGACGGCGTTGCGGAACAACAGCCGCCCCTGGAACTGGCCGCCGACACACTTCAGCGCCGCGCAAGCCAGCACGCCCTCGGGCGCGCCGCCCTGGCCGATATAGATGTCGACGCCGGTCTCCGGATCGGCGGTGTTGATCACGCCGGCCACGTCGCCGTCGGTGATCAGATGCACGCGCGCGCCCACGTCGCGCAGGCTGGCGATGATCTCGGCATGCCGGGGCCGGTCGAGCACACAGGCGGTGATGGCCGAAGCGGGCACATCCCGCGCCTCGGCCAAGGCCCGGACGTTGTCGGCAGGCGAGGCGTCGAGGTCGATGATCCCGGCCGGAAAGCCCGGCCCCACGGCGATCTTGTCCATATAGGTGTCGGGGGCGTGCAGCATGGTCCCGCGCGGGGCCCAGGCCATGACCGCCAGGGCATTGGCCATGGCCTTGGCTGTCAGGGTGGTGCCTTCCAGGGGATCCAGTGCGATATCGATCTCGGGGCCCGAGCCCTTGCCCACCTTTTCGCCGATGTAGAGCATCGGCGCCTCGTCGCGCTCGCCCTCGCCGATGACCACGCGGCCGTCGATATCGAGACCGTTCAGGGCGGTGCGCATGGCGTCGACGGCGGCCTGGTCGGCGGCCTTCTCGTCGCCCAGGCCAACCAGCTTCCAGGCGGCGGCCGCGGCGGACTCCGTCGCCCAGAGGGCGTCCAGGACCAGCGAGCGGTTCCACTCCTTCGAACTCATCGGCGCCTCCAGTTCGGCGGATGGCCGACCCTATTCACTGCCGGCCTGGCTTGGCACAGGGGCGCCCTAACTTATGTCTTGTAAGCCAGCTAATAAGCACTCTTACGGCTGCATGTGAGTTCCCGAGATTTCCTGGGGCTATGAGTGTCCCAGGCCCGTATGTGTGCAGGCCTGGGACCAACCTAAAACTAATCAGCTTTCGATCGATCGATCATCGTCTGCAGCGATGCGGATCATTCGAGGAATAGCCGTCACAACCTTCAGTCCTGCGATATGTCTAACTGCAGCAAGAAGTTGCTTCTCAGACGTCTCGTGAGTCGTGATCGCGATGGGTACATGGTCTAAATCCGAGACCGGCTTTTGCAACATGCGCTCAATCGAAACATCGCTTTCCGCGAGAGCTTCTGATACCGCAGCGACTGCCCCCGACTCATCCTTGACCATCACCCGTATATAGGCCTTGCTAAGTTGATGGTCAGCATCAACAGGTGCCACTGACTCAAGTGTATCCGCGGGTTGACGAAATACAGGTCGTTGCGCACCAGCCATAACTTCTGCGATATCAGAAGCAACGCCCGTTGCGGTCGATCCGCCGCCCGCTCCCATGCCGAGGATAAATATCTCTCCTATCCGCGGCCCTTTGATGAACAACGCATTGAGCGCTCCATGCGTAGAGGCAAGCGGATTAGTTTTGCTGACGAGCATTGGATGCACACGGGCAGAAATACCTCGTTCAGTCCTGACCGCCGATGCAATTAACCGGACTCTGTAGCCAAACTCCTCTGCCAATTTGATGTCGATAAGATCGACATCCTGTATTCCTTCCACTTCAACCACGGAATAGCTCGGAGCACACTCAAATGCCAAAGCCGCCAAGATGGATATCTTATGTGCGGAATCAAATCCCCCCACGTCCATGGTAGGATCAGATTCCGCATAGCCGAGACGTTGAGCTTCAGCCAAGACGTCCGAAAAGACCCCTCCGCCACTTTCCATTGTACTCAGGATATAGTTGCAAGTACCATTCAGTATGCCTGACACGGAATCTACTTGTGCACCGATTAGTGACTCTCGCAGGATCTTAACTGCAGGGGTCCCCCCCATTACGCCGCCCTCAAACAAAAGTGGGACATTGTTGGCCTCAGCGAGTCTCGCCAACTCAAGCCCATGTTCGGCGATCAGCGCTTTATTGGCCGTGACGACGGGTTTGCCGCAGCTGAGCGCGGCCTCAACGGCAGCCTTGGCCGTACCGTCTGAACCCCCGATCAGCTCCACGAACATGTCGAGATCCGGCGATGACGCGAGGGCCACGGGGTCGTCAAACCAAGGATATTCGTCGATATTGGCCGTACGACCAGTGTGGCGAGATCGGGCCGATACGCCGACAACACGGATCTCGCAGCCAGGAACGTAGCCTGGGCGGTCTTGGATCAACTTGAGCAGAGCTCCGCCGACCGTCCCGATTCCAGCAATGCCGATTCTCCAGGTCGTCATCGGCCGAATTGCGGGCTTTGCCGAATCATGTTTGCGCAAAAGGCGGAACCGTCCCTGAGCTAGCTTCGCCAAACCACCATCCATAGCGACGAGACCTGTAACATCAGCACTGCGTGCCTTACTCATAAACCCCTCTCCTGCCTTTCAGATGCGGCTGCTTGTTGGCACTCATCTGCCCACCAATCGCGGACAATCGTTAGCAACGGATGCGCGCTCCTGAGAACGCGATTCCAACGACGCCCCCCGACCCGCGCGTTGGGAGGCGTACCCCAAACCCCGTGTCATATCTAATCGAAAGCATATGAGCTGTCCTCCTGGACCGCTTTGCGATGGCCGCAGAAGAGGGTCGGAGACGAAGAATTCTACCGCAGGGAAGGCTCGGGTCCAATCCGCCATGGTGATCAATGGGCTGCGAGTGCAGACTCGCCGCGAAGGATTTCATCGGCGTTCTGCAGGAAGCGGCGGACGTTGCGCGCCGCCTGGCGGATGCGGTGCTCGTTCTCGACCAGCCCGATGCGGACAAAGCCCTCGCCGTGCTCGCCGAAGCCCACGCCGGGCGACACCGCCACCTCGGCATGCTCTATCAGGAGCTTGGAGAACAGCATCGATCCAGCCTCGCGGAACGGCTCGGGTAGCGGGGCCCAGGCGAACATCGAGGCCTTCGGCGATGGGATATCCCAGCCGGCCCGAGCCATGGACCCGACCAGGACGTCGCGGCGCGACTTGTAGATCTGGCGGATCTCCTCGACGCAGTCCTGCGGCCCGTTCAGGGCCGCCGCCGCCGCCACCTGCACGGGGGTGAAGGCGCCGTAATCGAGATAGGACTTCACCCGCGCCAGGGCGGCGCAAAGCCGCTCGTTGCCGACCACCATGCCGACGCGCCAACCGGGCATGGCGTAGGTCTTTGACAGCGAGTTCACCTCGACGGCGATGTCCTTGGCCCCCTCCACCTGCAGGATCGAGGGCGGCGGGTTGTTCTCGAAATAGATCTCCGAATAGGCGACGTCCGACAGCACCAGCAGCTCGTGCTTCTTCGCCAGGGCGATGACCTCCTTGTAGAAGTCGAGTTCCACGCACTGGGCGGTGGGATTGGACGGATAGCTGACGATGATGGCGATCGGCGGCGGGGCG
>DATCFQ010000732.1:0-9482 GCA_036509495.1 Caulobacteraceae bacterium | reverse complement strand
GACATCTGGCTGATCTCCGCGGCGCTGACGCCCGGGCGCAGGGCGGCCAGGGCCAGCACCCGCCACTCCATCACCCCCACGCCGAAGTCGCGCAGATAGACCCGCGAGGCGCCCGATGAGATGCGGTTGGCCAGGGCCACGATCTGGAAGGCGGCATGGCGCTCGGGGTCCAGGCGCGGGGCCGCCATCAGCCGGCCGTGATCGAGCAGCCGCCGTCCACGTGCAGCACCACGCCGGTGATGTAGCTGGCCTCGGCCGAGAGCAGGAAGGCGATGGCCTGGGCGATATCGGCCTCGCGGCCGAGCCGACCCAGCGGGGTCTTGCGGCGGCGCAGCTCATAGCCGGCGTCGTCGACCACCGCGCGGGCGCCGGGCGTCGGCACCGGCCCGGGGGTAATGGCGTTGACCCGCACCCCGCGCCGGCCCAGCTCCACGGCCAGGCTACGGGTGATGGTGGCGATGGCGCCCTTCACGGCGGCATAGACGGCGGTGTTCGGATAGCCCTGGTCGGCGGCGGGCGAGCTGAAGTTGACCACCGCCCCGCCCTTGCCGGGCCGCATGTGCCTGAGCACCGCCTGAGCGCCCCAGACCGGCGCCTTCAGGCCCACGCCCAGCATGCGGTCGAAGGTCTCGTCGGTGACCTCTTCGACCGGCTCGTAGCGGATCCACATGGCGCTGTTGACCACCGCGTCGATATGGCCGGCCTTGACGGCGAAGGCCTCCGCCACCGCCTCGAAGCCAGCGCGGGTCGAGACGTCGCCCGCCAGGGCGAGGGCCTGGCCGCCGTCGGCGATGATCGCGGCGGCCGTCCGCGTCGCCGTGGCCGGATCGATGTCGGCCACGCCAACCACCGCGCCGCTGGCCGCCAGCAGTTCGGCCGTCCCCTGGCCGATGCCGCGCCCGGCGCCGGTGACCAGCACCGCCTGGCCGGAAAGATCGAACCCCATGCCGCATCCCCTTCGATTGACCGGCCCTCCTATCTCATGCGATTGGTAGCCTAGGCAACTAATTGTGGAGCGACCCATGGCCAGCGGGATCGAGATCAGGCCGATCAGCGGCGCCGGCGGGGCCGAGGTCTATGGCGTCGACCTTTCCGAAGAGATGGACAACCGGACGGCCGAGGCCGTGCACTCGGCCTATCTCGAGCACATCGCCCTGTTCTTCCAGAACCAGACCCTGACCGCCCCCCAGATGGAGCGGTTCGTGCGCCGCTTCGGCGATCCTTTGGTGCACCCCTATCTGCATGCGGTCGAAGGCTCGAAATACGTCCATGAGCTTCGCAAGACTCCCGATCAGACAGTGAACTTCGGCAATGGCTGGCACGCCGACTTCACCTTCCTGGAGCGGCCCTCCGCCGCCAACGCCCTCTATGCCCGCACCACCCCCGACTTCGGCGGCGACACGGTCTTCATCAACACCGCCATGGCCTATGACGCCCTCTCCGACGGCATGAAGCGGATGCTGGGCGGCATGCGCGCCGTGCACCGGGTGCACCCGCGCTACGTCACCGACGTCGACGTGATGTCCAACCAGAAGGGCAAGGTGGTCGACGACCAGTTCATCCATCCGGTGGTGCGCAGCCACCCCGACACCGGACGCAAGATCCTCTACATCAACCCCAGCTTCGTGCCCCAGTTCGAGGACATGACCGAAGCCGAGAGCCGCCCGATCCTCGACCACCTGATCGGCCACATGACCCGGCCGGAATTCCAGATCCGCTATCGCTGGAGCCCGAACGTCTTCGGCATCTGGGACAACCGCTGCTCGCTGCACACGGCGCTCAACGACTATCCGGGCAAGCTCAGGGTCATGCACCGGATGGTGGTGCTGGAAACCTCGCGGCCGAATTAGGCAGTTTCTCCTCCGCCGCAAAGCGGGGGAGGAGTTGCTTGTGATAGCGCTGTCATCGGCTATCATCGGCACGGTCTGGGGAGGGTTCGGCATGCGGCGGCTACTGGTCGGGATCGTCTGTGCCGCGGCGGTGAGCGGTGGCGCGGTTGCGGCGCCCTCGCAGCCCTGGCGCGATGCGCGTCTTTCGCCGGATCGGCGGGCTGAGCTGCTGCTGCGGCGAATGTCGCTGGACGAGCAGATCGCGCTGCTGCACGGGCATTTCCCGGTGCTGATGAAAGCCCCCCTGCCCGGCGCCCCGCGCTCGGCCGGATTCATTGCCGGCCAGCCGAAGTTCGGCATCCCGGCGATCACGGAGAGCGACGCCAGCCTGGGGGTGGCCAATGCCGGACGCGACAGCGACGACGCCGCGCCCCTGCCCTCGGGCGTGGCCCTGGCCGCCACCTTCAGCCCCGCCCTGGCCTTCGACAGCGGGGCGATGATCGGCAGGGAGGCCCGGCAGAAGGGCTTCAATGTGCTGCTGGCCGGCGGCGGCAACCTGGCCCGCGACCCGCGCAACGGCCGCAACTTCGAATATCTCGGCGAGGACCCGCTGCTGGGCGGGACGCTGGACGGCGCGGCGATCCGCGGCATCCAGTCCAACCACATCGTCTCCACCGCCAAGCACTTCGCCCTGAACGACCAGGAGACCGGCCGCCAGGTGCTGAGCGCCAATATCGGCGAGGCGGCGCTCCGGGAATCCGACCTGCTGGAATTCGAGATCGCCATCCGGGACGGCCGTCCAGGCTCGGTGATGTGCTCCTACAACCGGCTGAACGGGATCTACGCCTGCGAGAACCCGTGGCTGCTGACCGATGTGCTGAAGCGCGACTGGGGCTACGCCGGCTGGGTGATGTCCGACTGGGGCGCGGTGCACTCGCTGGCGGCGGCCAAGGCCGGACTCGACCAGGAATCCGGCACCGAGATCGACAAGCAGGTGTTCTTCGACGGGCCGCTGAAAGCGGCGGTGAAGGACGGCGAGGTTCCGGCCGCCAAGGTCCACGAGATGGCGCACCGGGTGCTCCGCGGCCTGTTCGCCGAGGGCGTCTTCGATCACCCGCTGGCGCCGGGCGGGCTCGATACCGCCGCCGATTCCCGCGTGTCCGAGCGCGTCGCCGAACAGGGCGCCGTGCTCTTGAAGAACGCCGGGGGCGTGCTGCCCCTGGCCGCCCGGGCCGGGAAGATCGTGGTGATCGGCGGCCACGCCGACATCGGGGTGATCTCAGGCGGCGGGTCTTCGCAGGTGATCCCCAAGGGCTCGGTCCGCATGCCGCCGCCCAAGGGCGCGCCGGCCTGGGGCGGTGGGGTCGTCTATCATCCCTCCGCGCCCCTGGCCGCCATCCGCGCGCGGGCCCACGGCGAGGTCGCCTATGTCGACGGCGCCGATCCGGCCGCCGCCGCCGCCCTGGCCAAGGGGGCCGACGTGGCGATCGTCTTCGCCACCCAGTGGTCGAGCGAAGGGGTGGACACCCGCCTCAACCTGGGCGAGGGGCAGGACGCCCTGATCGCCGGCGTCGCCGCCGCCAACCCGCACACCATCGTGGTGCTGGAGACCGGCAATCCGGTGCTCATGCCATGGCTGGACAAGGTCGCCGGCGTGCTCGAGGCCTGGTACCCGGGCGCCCTTGGCGGCGAGGCCATCGGCAAGCTGCTGTTCGGCGAGATCGACGCCTCCGGTCGGCTGCCGATCAGCTTCCCGAAGCGCGAAGACCAGCTGCCGCGGCCTGAGCTGCCGGGGCTGAAGTCCGCCATGCCCGAGGGCGGCGCCACCGCCCAGCCCGAGCCGCCGTTCGACGTCGCCTATGCCGAGGGCTCCGACGTCGGCTACCGCTGGTACGCCGCCAAGGATCTGAAGCCGCTGTTCCCGTTCGGCTATGGGCTGTCCTACACGGCATTCCGCTATGGCGGGCTCAAGACCCTGGGCGGCCAGGGGCTGGGGGTCAGCTTCACCGTGACCAACACCGGCGCCCGGGCCGGCATCGAGACGCCGCAGCTCTATCTCGCCAGGGGTCCGCACCGGACCCAGCAGCGGCTGCTCGGCTTCACGCGAGTGGCCCTGAAGCCCGGCGAAAGCCACCGCGTCACCCTCACCGCCGACCCGCGCCTGCTGGCCGACTGGGACGTCGCCGGCCATCGCTGGAAACGCGACGCGGGGCGCTATGAGGTGTTCGTGGGGCCGGACGCCGCCGACGCCGCGCTGAAGGGCGAAGCGGTGCTGGCGGCGGCGACGCTCGCGCCGTAGCGCCCAACAGCGCCTATGCATGGGTTCGCGGGACAAGCCCGCGAATGACGGTAAGAAGAGAGAAGGCCGGGGAAGCGGGGCGCCGATGGACGTAGCGATCGACAGCACGGCGTCCGCCCCCGAACCCCCGCTCGACTCCCGCTACTGGGTGACCTTCTCGCTGATCACCTTGCAGCTGATCTGCGAGATCTTCGACTTCTTCATCGTCGGCTTCATCGTCGCGGCGGTGGCGCCGGGGTGGGCGCTGACGTTTGGCCAGACCACCATCATGCTGCTGGCGGCGGGGCTGGGATCGATCTTCGGGGCGCTGGGGCTCGGCCGGGTGGCCGACCGGATCGGGCGCAAGCGGGTGATGGTGATCGGAGCCCTGCTCTGCGCCACCGGCGCCGGGTCGCTGGCCCTGGTCCCCGAGCGGGGCTGGATGCTGTTCGCCCTGATCCGGTTCGTGGTCGGCGTCGGCTATGGCGGCGCGGGCGCCAGCCAGTTCGCCATGATCGTCGAGGCCACGCCCACGCGGGTGCGCACCCTCCTGACCTCGAGCCTGGGATTCGCCGCCGGGATCGGGGTGGTCGGCGCCTCGGCGGTGTCGGCGGCGCTGTTCCACACCCTGGGCTGGCGCGGCGTCGCCGCGCTCTGCGCCGCTCCGATCGTGGTGGCCATCGCGGTGGCGATCTTCGTCCCGGAATCGCCGCGCTGGACGAGGGCGGCCGGCGCTCCGAAGGTCCCCCTCGCCGAGGCGTTCAAGGACCAGCGCCGGCTGTGGCTGATCGTCCTGGTCCAGGTCGGCATGGGCTCGACCCTGACGGGCGTGCTGCTCTGGGGCCCGACCATCACCGCCCAGCTGCTGCGGGTCTCCCCGGGCGTGGCGGCCGGCTGGTTCACCGGCGTCACCCTGATGGGTCTCATTGGACGGCTGCTGTTCGTGGGCATTCCGATGAAGCTCGGCCGGGTCGGGGCCGGGATGCTGATGGGCTATGGCGGCGGGGCCTGCCTGATCGGAGCGGCGCTGCTGCACAACGCCTATTGGGGCGCCGCGCCGGCCTTCCTGGTGCTGATGGGGATCGGCGAGCTGTTCTATGATGGCGGCCTCTCCAACCTGAACCCCTATGCGCCCGAACTCTATCCGGTCCGCACCGCCGCGCTGGGCACCGGCATCGCCGCGGCCTCCGGCGGCGCCGGCAAGATCCTGGGCCCCGTGGCGCTCGGCCTGATCGCCGGGGCCCACAACCTGGTCAGCCCCAAGGCCACCCAGCACGCCATCGAACCGGCGTTCCTGTTCCTGGGGGCGTGCTGCCTGGTGGCGGGAGCGGCCTATCACCTGCTGGGGATCGAGACGCACGGGCGGCCGCAGCCGGGGTAGGGCGTGGGAACGTTGGAGAGACCGTAACCCCTCACCCTCCCATCGCTGACGCGATGGGAGGGTGAGGGGTTACGGCGCCTCAAGCAGATCCTCTCAGAACACGATCACGCTCTTCCCCACCGCCTCCCTCGCCGCAAGCCTCGCGATGGCCTCCGCCGCGCGCTCCAGCGGCAGGCGCTCGGTGATCCGCGGCCGGACGGCGCCGGACGCGTGCAGGGCGACCACCTCGGCGGCGACGTCGGCGAACAGGGCCGGGTGCTCGCGGGCCACCGCGCCCCAGGCGACGCCGATCACCTGGCAGCTTTTCAGCAGCACCAGGTTCAGCGGCATCTGGGGGATGCCGGCCGGGAAGCCGACCACCAGCAGCCGTCCCTCCCAGAGCAGCGAGCGCAGCGCCGCCTCGGCGTAGTCGCCGCCGACCGGGTCGAACACGGCGTCGATCCCGCCCGGGCAGGCGCCCTTGATCAGGGCCGAGAGCGCCTTCTTGCCGTCGAGATCGAAGGGCCCACGCGGATAGACCAGCGTCCGGTCGGCGCCGGCGGCCCGGGCCGCCTCGGCCTTGTCCGACGAGGAGGCCGCGGCGATCACCTCGGCGCCCAGGGCCTTGCCGACCTCGACGGCCGCCAGCCCCACCCCGCCGCCGGCCCCCAGGACCAGCAGCCGCTCGCCGGCCTGCAGGCCGCCGCGATGCTTCAGCCCATAGAGCGCCGTGCCATAGGTCATCATCAGGGCGGCGGCCTCGTCGAAGGGCGCGCCGTCCGGGATGGCGATGCAGCGATCGACGCCCAGCACCAGCTTCTCGGCCAAGCCGCCCCAGCCCGGAAAGCCGATCACCCGATCGCCGACGCGGGGCTGCGACACCCCCTTCCCCACCGCATCGACCACGCCTGCCGCCTCGGCCCCCGGCGCGAACGGGCGCGGCGGGCGGATCTGGTAGCGGTCCTCTATGATCAGCACGTCGGGATAGTTGATGGCGCAGGCGTACACCGCGATCCGCGCCTCGCCGGGCCCCGGCCGAGGCTCGGGGACATCGGCCAGGACCAGCGTTTCGGCAGGACCCGGCTCCAGGCTGAGCAGCGCCTTCATGCGGCTAGCGAGCGGCGTGCGCCTTCAGGAACGCGTCGATCCTGGCGTTGGCGGGCGTGGCGTGGGGGTGGCCGATCAGGTTGAAGCCGTGGGGGGCGCCGGGATAGACGGCCAGTTCGGCCTGGTTCCCCGCCGCGATCCAGCGGGCATAGACGAACAGGCTGTCGTCGAGGAACGGGTCCAGCGTCCCCACGCTGAACAGGGCCGGCGGCATGTCCTTCAGATTGGCGTAGAGCGCCGACATGTCCGGGTCGCGGCGCTTGGAGACGTCGGGCGCATAGGCGTTGGAGCACTGGCGGATGTCTTGCGTGCCCAGCAGATAGCGGTTGGCCCCGACCCAGACCTGGCTGGGAGTCATCGAGGTGTCGTAGTTGCCGTAGCTGAGGTTGGCGGCCGCAAAGCCGGTGAAGCCGTGCTTGTCGCGCATGCGCACCAGGGTGGGCACGGCCAGGGTGGCGCCGGCCGATTCCCCGCCGATCTGCAGGGTATCTCCCCCGAACTCGGCCTTGACGTCTTTGGCCAGCCAGGTGGCCACCGCCTCGCTGTCGTCCCAGGCGGCGGGATAGGGATGGGCCGGGGCCAGCCGGTAGTCGGCAGCGACCACGGCCAGGCCGGTGGCGTCGGCGATCCGCTCCAGCAGGGTGTCGTCCTGGGCGGCCGAGCCCATGATCAGGCCCCCGCCGTGCAGGTGCAGATAGGCCCCGCGCGGCGAGCCGCTGGCCGGCGGCACGATGCGCACCTCGACCTCGACGCCATTGGCCGCCACCTTGCGCACGCTGGCGCGCGGCGACTTGGGCGGATTGCCGAAGGGGCTGCCGTCCTCGGGCGTGCGGACCAGGAAGGCGTCGTTGAACGCCTTGACCTCTGGGCTGATCCCGGCCGGCTTGAACAGGGCGGGATCGAAGGGATTGGCGGCGGTGGTCATGGGTGCGGCTCCGAACGGGCCGCCTTTGAACCACGCCGGACCCAGGCGGGGCAATCAGCCGGGCGGCGCAGCGCCCGCCGTGGCGATCCAGGCGGGCGGGGCGTTCCCGGGGGGCAGGAATTCCATCACCCGCTCGTCCCGGCGACTGCGAAGCAGAGGCGCGTAGCAGCCAAAGCCGGGAGCCAGGACAGGTCAGAGCAGCCTCAGAAGAGGAACCACCAAGCGCACCAAGTTCACCAAGGTCTTGGCAGCCTTGGTGAACTTGGTGGTGAAAAAGCCTGGGCCCCGGCTTTGGCCGCTACGCGCCTCTGCTTCGCAGTCGCCGGGGTGAGCGGACGACATGGAACTCGCCCTGCCCTACACCTTCAGATGCTTCAGCCGGGGCGCGACCTCGGTCGCCAGCAGTTCCAGCGAGCGGCGCCAGGCTTCGGGCTGGTCGACATAGTCGAAGCCCAGGGCCAGGAGCACGCCGAAGCCGCCGACCTGTTCGTGCAGGGCCTCGATCTTGCGGGCCACCGTCTCCGGCGAGCCGATCAGCCAGCTGGTGCGGGCCAGGTAGTCGATGGTGACATCGCTGTCGGGCACGGCCGGGTCGTGCTTGAGGAACGGCAGGGCGCCGAAGGCCTGGACGATCTTCAGGCTGTATTCGCGGGTCATGCGACCCATCGGCCCATCGACGGCCAGGCGCCAGGCCTCTTCGTCGGTGTCGGCGACCAGCACCTCGCGCACCATGCGCCAGTCCTTGCGGTGGGCGGTGCGCCCCGCGGCGGCGGCCCCGGCCTCGACCGCCGCCCAGTGGCCGGACAGGTAGTTGGCGTTGAGGTTCAGGCTCATCGGCATGAAGCCGCGCTCGCCGGCCCATTTCAGGGTGTCGGACGAGGGGGAAAGCCCGGCCACCCCGATGGGCGGATGCGGCGTCTGCACGGGAAAGAGGTGGGGGCTGAAGATGCCGAGCTGCGGCTCGGGCCGCGTCACCTTCCAGTATTTGCCCTCATAGGCGAAGGGCTTGGACCGGTCCCAGAGACCGAGGATGATCTCCAGCGACTCCCGCGTCATGGCCCGGATGTCGGCGGGGCCGACCCCGAACATCGCCTGGTCGGTGGGGATCGAGCTGGCCGCCACCCCGAAGTTCAGCCGCCCGCCCGACAGGTGGTCGAGCATCGCCAGCCGGCTGGCCAGGGCGGCGGGATGATGGAACGGCAAGAGGAACCCGCCAGGGCCGAGGCGGATGTTCCGCGTCTCGGCGAAGGCGCGCACGAGCAAGAGGTCGGGGGCCGGATTGGGCTCCCACGGCACGGTGTGGTGCTCGCCGACCCAGGCCTCGCCAAAGCCCAGCTCGTCCAGCCATTCGATGACCTGCAGGTCCCAGTCGAAGCCCTGCTTCAGGTCCCGCTCGGGCGGATGGGCCGGCATGGCGAACAGGCCAAGCTGCATGGGCGAAAGCTCCCTCTGGCGCCCCCGGCCGCTCCAGGCTGTCCCGCCCGTTCCCCGGTGGCGCGGTGAGCTAGGGGCATGGCGGGATGGGGAGTCAACTGACCGGGGTTTCACGGAGGGGGAATGGGGGTAAGGCGCCACCGTATGTCCACCGTATTTAACGGTGGATCGCCACCCCGCGGCCGACTGGCGAAGGCCCGGCGAAGATGGGGCTGCGGCCCGAGATCATCCTGCATCCTTCGCGTCTCCATCGCCGGGCGGGTCGTCCGCTTCGCGCCGCAGAAGCATGGCCCCGTTCCAGGCCGGATGAGCGCGACGCTAAGGCGCGCGCGGACCCACCACAGGTGGCCCAGCTGCATGGGCGAAAAGCTCCTTCGATGACTCCGGCCCTTAGGCGGCTTGGGGTAAGCGCTGTAAGGCGCGCCGCCCTTTCCCGGTGCCAGGATGTTCCGCGTGATCCCCGACCAGCGCCCGGAACTTCGCAGGCACTGGCGCGACCCACTCTGGCGCGGGCATGCCGATCCGCCGGGCGGGGATCAACGTCAGGAC
>DATCFQ010000731.1:0-4692 GCA_036509495.1 Caulobacteraceae bacterium | reverse complement strand
CCTCAGCCAGCCAGTCCTGCGCGGATATGACGGAAGAGCTGATCATGACGCCGCGCACAAGCTTGGCGCGGGTGGCCGCGAGCCGGCCACTCTGATGTTCGAGCGCGTAGAGCGCGCGGTCATCGCGAACGGTGATCTTGGCCACGTGACTCGTCTTGGCGAAGAGGCCGTCGCGGCGCCTTTCAACGGACACCCTGCCCGGCAGCGCCCCTTCGAGACGGACAGCCAGGGCTTCCATGAAGGCCTTGAGGTCGCGTTCCGACCGACGCAGCATCGCCGCGTCCAAGTCGAACTGATCGGGTTCGGCGCTCACGTTCCAGGGGACCTCGTCACACGCAGAAATAGTGCTCCATGGCCAGACGAACGACAAGGGCGTGGACGTAATCGGCGAACCGATGCGCCCGACCTACCGCGCGCCCGCCGTCCACGGCCTCTGGCCCCTGTGCGGATTGGCCCACTCCAGCCGCCAGCCCGCCCCCGCCCGATAGATCTCCACCGAACCGCCGCGGGCGAAGTCGGCGCCGGTGAGCACGCGGGCGGTGCAGCCCGGCGGCGCGCGGTCGCCGCGCAGGATCACGAAATCGGCGTCCCGACAGAGCTGGTCCATGTCCTCGGCCGAGGGCGCGCGGCGGGTCCACCAGGCGGCCAGCCGCATCGGGTCGTCAGCCTTGGGCAGGCAGCGGCGGCGGCTGCAGTCGAAGTGGGCCTTCATCACCGCATCCGGATTGGCCGGCTGCTTCAGGCCGCGGCGGCGGGCCCACAGGTCATAGCCGAACTGCTTGGCCTCGGGCCGCAGCGACGCCGCCACGCCCCTCGAGACCACCGCCGCGCCGCCGGCGTCCGAGGCGATCCAGGCCACCGGCGCGGGCGGCCGCGGCCAGACCAGCACGGCCAGGGCGGCCGGCAGTCCCAAGAGCCGCAGCCTCCCCCGCCAGAGGCACAGCCACAGGATGCCGAGGAAGGAGATCGGCAGGGCGATCTCCGGCGCGCTCGGCACGATCCACACCGCATGCGGCCAGGCGGCCACGCCCTTGGCGATCAGGTTCAAGAGCTTGATGCCGAAGCCGGCCACGGCCAGGGCCCAGCCGCCCAGGCCGAAGCAGTCGAGCAGGGCGCCGGCGGCCAGGAACGGCATGATCAGGAAGGTCGAGAGCGGCTCCATGAGCAGGTTCGACGGCACGCCGTAAAGGGCGACGCGGTTGAAGTTCTGGATGGCGATGGGGTCGGTCGCCAGACTCGCCGCCACGCTGACCGCGATCGCCGCCAGCACCCAGGCGCCGGCGTCCTGAGTGACGCGGATCGGCCAGGGGGTGTTGATCGCCTTGGGGGGCCTTGGCCACACCTCGGCCAGGGCGATGAGGGCGGCGGTGGCGGCGAAGGACATCTGGAAGCCGGGCTGGATCACCGCTTCCGGCTGCAGGGTCAGGCAGATCAGGGCGGCAAGGGCCAGGGCGTGCATGCTGATCGCCCGGCGGTCGACCAGGATGGCGGTGAAGGCGACCGCCAGGGTCACGGCCGAGCGGACCGCCGGCGGCGGCGCGCCCGAGACGATCAGATAGACCCCGGTGGCCAGCAGAGCGACGGCGGCCGCCAGCTTCTTGCCGTTCACCCGCACCGCCAGCCAGGGCCAGGCGGCGATCAGGGTGCGGAACACCAGGAAGACGAAGCCGCCGACGATGGCCATGTGCACGCCGGAGATCGACAGGATGTGCGCCAGGCCCGAGTCGCGCATGGAAGCGACCTCGTCCTGGGTGAGCCAGGCCTCGTGGCCGGTGGTCATGGCGACGGCGACGCCGCCCTCCGCGGGGCCCATGTCATCGATCATCCGCCGCGCCAGCGACCAGCGCATCTGGTTGACCTGGAGCTGCAGGCTCAGCGGCCACGGCGGCTCTGGCCCCTCGACGATCATCGGCTCCGAGAGGCTGAAGCCGACCGCGCCGACGCGCTGGAAATAGGAATCGCGGGCGAAGTCGTAGGCGCCCGGGCTGGCCGGCTCGGGCGGCGGCCCGATCACCGCACGCAGCCGCACCGCCTCGCCCGGCCCGATGATCGAACCCGGCGAGACGCTGATCCGCGCCTCGGCGGGCAGCTCGGAGGGCTGGAGACCCGAGATGCGGTAGGGTGCGATCAGCAGCCGGCCCTTGCCGCCCGATCCCGGGCCGGCGACGTCGACCACCCAGCCCTCGACCGTGGCGGCGGTGCGCTGCCAGACCACCGGCGCGCCGACCTCGAAGGCGCGGACCTCGGCGGCGAAGAAGCCGCAGAGGCCAAAGGCGACCAGATTGGCGGCCGCCACGGCGCCCCGCATCCGGCTGAACCGCCGGGTGGCGAGGGCGAGGGCCAGACTGACCACGGCCAGGAGCGCGCCGAACCAGAGCTTGGGCTCCAGCGGCAGGACGAAATAGATGGCGCAGCCGCCGCCGAAGGCCGCCGGGCTCCACAGGAACCAGCGCTCGGTCTGCAGCCGGGCTTCCTCCGCTGCCCAGGCCTTCAGCCGCGCAAGGCTAGGAGCGCGCGCGACGCGCGTGCTAAGAGGCCGCGCCCCGGCCCCGCCGGGATTCCCGCGCCCTCCCTTCTCAGACTGATCGATGTCAGCCGTCGTCACCCGTATCGCCCCCTCGCCCACCGGCGCCATGCATATTGGCAACGCCAGGGCCGCCTTGTTCAACTGGCTTTATGCACGCCACTGCGGCGGCCAGTTCCTGCTGCGCATCGAGGACACCGACCGGGCGCGGTCCACCGAAGAGGCGGTGCAGGTGATCTTCGACAGCCTGGAGTGGCTGGAGCTGAAGTGGGACGGCGCGCCGGTGTTCCAGTTCGCCCGCGCCGGGGTCCATCAGGGGGTGGTTCGGGAGCTGATCGACAGGGGCTGGGCCTTCCGCTGCTACATGAGCGCCGAAGAGTCCGAAGCGGCCAAGGCCGAGGCCCGCGCCGAGGGCCGGGCCCTGCGCTCGCCCTGGCGCGACCGGACGCCCGAGGCCGGGGCCGACCTGCCCCACGTGGTGCGCTTCAAGACGCCCACCGGCGGCGAGACGGTGATCGAGGACCTGGTGCGCGGGACCGTGCGCTTCCCCAACAAGGATCTCGACGACCTCATCCTGCTGCGCACCGACGGGGCCCCGACCTATAATCTGGCGGTCACCTGCGACGACCACGACATGGGGGTGACCCATGTGATCCGCGGCGAAGAGCACCTGTCCAACGCCGCGCGCCAGGCGCTGATCTACCAGGCCATGGACTGGGACCTGCCGCAGTTCGGACACCTGCCGCTGATCATGGGCGAGGACGGCGCCAAGCTGTCCAAGCGCCACGGGGCCCAGTCGGTCGGCGAGTTCCGCGACATGGGCTATCTGCCCGAAGCGGTGCGCAACTACCTGGCCCGCCTCGGCTGGGGCCACGGCGACGACGAGATCTTCTCCGACCAGCAGGCCATCGCGTGGTTCGACGTCAAGGACGTGACCAAGTCGCCGGCCCGGTTCGACTTCGCCAAGCTGAACGCCATCAACGCCCACTATATCCGGATCGCCGACGACGACCGGCTGATGGCCCTGGCGCTGGACGCCATGGTCCGCAAGGGCGAGCCGCTGGCCGGCGAAGACGAGGTGCGGCTGAGGCGCGCCCTGCCGCTGGTCAAGGAGGGCGCCAAGACCCTGCTCGACCTCCCGGCCCTGGCCGGCTTCGCCCTGAAGCATCGGCCGTTGAAACTCGACGACAAGACCGCGGCGCGGCTCAGCCCTGACGGCAAGGCGCGGCTGCAGCGGCTGCGCGAAAGGCTGGATGGCCTGGAGCCCTGGAGCGCCGAAACCCTCGACGGCGCCCTGCGCGGCTTCGTGGCCGAGGAGGGCATCGGCTTTGGCGAAATCGGGCCTCTGCTGCGCGGCGTGCTCACCGGCGGGACGCCGTCGCCGGACCTCGCCGGCACACTTTTTGCGCTGCAATGCGAAGAGGCCCTCGGCCGGATCGACGACGCCCTTTCGCGGCCTGCGTAAGTCGCTATAAGGCCGAAGAACTCGGGGATAAGGCGGTCTCTTTTCCGCGATAAGGAGCCCTTGCATGGTCGACAAGGTCGCGCCGGCGGTCATCAACCTGGGCGAAAAGTCCTACGATTTGCCGCGGTTACAGGGCACTCTTGGCCCGGATGTGGTGGATGTTCGCCAACTCTATGCCGAGGCGGACATTTTCACCTACGATCCTTCGTTCGGCTCGACGGCCAGCTGCGAGAGCAAGATCACCTTCATCGACGGCGACAAGGGGATTTTGCTGCACCGCGGCTATCCCATCGACGAGCTGGCCTACCACTCCAACTTCCTCGAGGTGTCCTACCTCTTGCTCTACGGCGAACTGCCGACGGCCAGCGAGTACGCCGAGTTCGAGCGCAACATCACCTATCACACGATGCTGCACGCCCAGTTCGACCGCTTCTTCGAGGGCTTCCGCAGGGACGCCCACCCGATGGGGGTGCTGACCGGCGCCGTGGGCGCGCTCTCGGCCTTCTACCCGGATTCCATCGATGTTTCGGACCCCAAGCAGCGGGAGATCTCCACTCACCGGCTGATCGCCAAGATGCCGACCATGGCGGCCAGGACGTTCAAGTACTGGTCGGGGCAGCCGTTCATCTCCCCGCGCAACAACCTGAGCTATGCCGAGAACTTCCTGCGCATGTGCTTCGCCGTGCCGGCCGAGGATTATGTG
>DATCFQ010000730.1:0-7081 GCA_036509495.1 Caulobacteraceae bacterium | reverse complement strand
GCCGGCGGTGGTCGCGCGCCTGCTGGCCTGGACGCAGGCGCAGCCGGAGTACGCGGACGTGGCGCAGATGCTGCTGCGAAAGCCGTTCAGCGCCTGCCCTCGCTGAAGTGGCCGCGGCGCCGGCGACAAAAGGCGCAGCGTCACCGTGCCTGTTGTGCTTCAACTCCCGGCTTTGAGGACTTTGGGCCTTCCGGCCACCTCTGACTCATCTCGTCCGTTGGGAATGTCCGCTTTCGGCGCGGATGGGCTAGGCGTCTCGAGCGTCCGGGTGCTGGCCGGAAGCCAACGGCGAAAACCCGACCCTTGGCGGACATTGGAAAGGTCCGCTCTGCGGGCGGCGGTGAGGCGCCATCGGCAACTGCTGAGGCAACTTGCGAAAAGGCCAATCTCGCCTACGCTCGCGCTAGTGGTCCGGCGGCGGGGGCAAGCGCCATGGCGGAGCGTATCGAGGAACCGGAAGCAGAGGCGGGGGGCGCGCCCGAACAGGCGAGCCCCGCCGCGGTAGCTCTCGCACTCGGGCGGGCGGGCAAGACCAACAAGGCCTTCGACGAGGACGCCAGGGCGTTTCTGCGCAAGCAGAGCCGTCTGATCGACCTCCAAACCGAGCACTTGCACGAGCAGCGGCAGGTAATCCTCTCTCGACTGATTCTCGGCCGGTGGAAGGACCGCGTCACCCTGGCCTTGCAGGCCCTGACTGGCGTCGTGGGGCTCGTGATCGCGGGGGCCGTGGCGGTGATGGCCTGGCAGGCCCACCAAGACCACGGCGCCGTGATCGAAGCCTTCTCGGTCCCGCCCGAAATCGCCCAGCGGGGCCTGTCGGGCGAGGTCATCGCCAATCAGCTTCTGGACCGCCTGAGGGAGTTGGAGGCAGACACCGTCACCGGCCGACCCGAGGCGAGCTACGCCAACGACTGGGGCGGGGATATCAAAGTCGAGATTCCCGAGACCGGCGTCTCCATTGGCGAGTTGAACCGATACCTGCGCCGATGGCTAGGCAGCGCGACCCGAATCACCGGGGAGGTTTGGCGAACGCCTACGGGCCTGGCGCTGACGGCGCGGACGGGCGAGGCGTCGGGGAAGACCTTCGAGGGCGCCGAGACGGACCTGACGTCCCAGATCCAGCATGGGGCCGAGGCCATCTACGCCGGAACCCAGCCCTATCGCTACGCCGTCTATCTGCAGACCCACGGCCAACCCCAGCAAGCCGAAGCGACTTTCGCCAGACTGGCCGCGTCGGGTCCGTCCGCGGACCGCCCCTGGGCGCACGCCGCCTGGTCGACGGCCCTGCTGAACCAGGGCGACCTGGAAGGCGCCGCCCTTCACGGGCGAGAGGCGCTGACCGAAGGGATCACCAGCGGATACGCGAATCTGGTCCAGGCGGATACCGGCCTCTCGCACGAGGAAGACATTCTCTCCGCCGCACGCCTGGTGGCCCATCGCGCCGACAAGGGGGTGCGCACCCCCGAACTTCCGGACCGCGCCGCCGGTGTCGCCACCCATAGCGCGATCGCATTTGATCTGGGCGACTATCAGACGGCGGCGGCAGGCTTCCGCGAGTTCAGCGACATGGGTACAGGCGCCGTGAGCACCGAAGGCCGCGCCGCGGCGGTCCGCGCCCAGCCGCGAGAGGTCGAGGCGCTGGCGCTGGATCATGATGTCACTGCTGCACGTCGCCTGCTCGCGAGCTTGGAGATGCTGGCCACCAACTCCTCCTTTGCGGCCACCTCGCGGACGGCACAGGTCGTGATCGATCAGCAGATGGAGGATTGGCGCGCAGCCGCCGACCATCTGGAAGTGGTGGTCGCGACAATCCGGGCGCTCGGACCCGCGTCCCGCCAATTCGTGCATCGCCGCGATTGGTCGCAATTGGCCGTCGGCTATGCCCGGCTCGGGAGGCTGCCCGATGCGGAAAGGATGATCGCCGTCACGCCGACCGATTGCGATGACTGCTTGCGCGCCCGCGGCGAGATCGCGGCCATCGAACACGACCGGACCGGCGCGGACAAATGGTTCGCGGCGGCCGCGCGCCACGCGCCCTCGACTCCCCTCGCGCCCACCAACTGGGGAAAGGCGTTGCTCACCCTGGGCGACGTCGATGGAGCCATTGTCAAACTCAAGGAGGCGCACAGCCTGGGTCCGCACTTCGCCGATCCCCTCGAGCTGTGGGGGGAGGCCCTGATGCGGAAGGGTGACCTGCACGGAGCCGCCCCCAAGTTCGCCGAGGCCGACAAGTATGCGCCGCGCTGGGGGCGCAACCATCTGCGCTGGGGCGAGGCGCTGATGCTGTCGGGGCGCTACGCCGCGGCGCGGGTGCAGTACCAAGCCGCCAACGGCCTCGACTTGTCGAAGCCGGATCGGGCGGCTCTGAATGTGCTGCTCGCGCGGACCGCGTCAGCACCACTGCACGGCTGAAGCCGTCGGACCGAACGTCCGCTTACCGGCACTGGTCGAAGGTCTGCCCGCTCTCTGGCCCGATGCGAACTTCACCTTCTCGCGCGGTGTCGACGGCGCGCGTGGGGAGATCGGCGGTCCTAGGGCGGCTTGTCGCTCCTCGCCTTGGTGCACATCTCGCGAAGCTGACGCAGGAGCGAGGGACCTGAAGCTCCGCCGCGCTGTCGCCAGACTCCTTATCCAACTCGCCTATGTCGCGGCTGCGAGCCGCCTCTCGGAGGCTCGCTTGCGTGCCTTTTGCTGCTCGACCTCTTTGCACAATCATTCAAAAACCAAGCATATGCGGGACTCGCCGTTCTGAGTGGGGGATCAACGTCGTGCGCATGCCGTCTCGCCTGTTTCCATTGTCTTGGCTGCTTCCAGCGTCCTTGCTGCTTGGCGTCTGTGCGCCGGCGAGCGCGCAGGAGGATCATGCCAGGATGAGCATGCCGGTCCAGGCGCCGGTCGGGGCGGTGAAGCCGTCGCGCTGGTCCGATCCCAAGTCCTGGCCGGGCGGGAAGGCGCCGGCCGCCGGCGACGCGGTGACCATCGGCAAGGACAAGAACATCGTTCTCGACGTCAGCCCGCCCGCGCTGCGCAGCCTGACCATCAAGGGCAAGCTCAGCTTCTCGAACGCCAAGGACCTCGAGCTCGAGACCGAGTGGATCTACCTCCCAGGCGGCGAACTGGACATCGGCAGCGAGGCCCATCCACATACGCGCAACGCCGTCATCACCCTGACCGACAACGTCAAGGACGAGAACATCAACACCATGGGCGACCGCGGGATCATGCTGCTGAGGGGCACCCTGAACCTGCACGGCGACCGCAAGAACTCGTGGACCAAGCTCTCCGCCACCGCCAAGGCCGGCGCCACCAAGATCCAGGTCCTCGACGCCAGCGGCTGGCGCAGGGGCGACGTGATCGTCCTCGCCTCGACCGACTTCAATCCCCGGCAGGCCGAGGAACGCACGGTCACCGCGATCAGCGGCGATGCGCTCACCCTGGACAAGCCGCTGGCCTATATGCATTTCGGCCAGATCACCGACGGCGTCGACGAGCGCGGTGAAGTCGGCCTGCTGACGCGGAACATCAAGATCCAGGCGTCGGAAGACGCCGAGAAGACCTACTTCGGCGGCCACATCATGGCGATGGCCGGGTCCAAGATGTATCTCTCCGGCATCGAGCTGAATCGCATGGGCCAGAACATGCACCTGGCCCGCTATCCGGTTCACTGGCACCTCATCGGCGACGCCCCGGGCCAGTACATCGAGAATTCAGCGATCCACGACACCTATAGCCGCTGCGTCACCATCCACGGCACCAACGACGTGCGCGTCCAGAACAACGTCACCTACAACACCGTGGGCCACTGCTTCTTCCTCGAAGACGGAATCGAGCACGGCAACGAGTTCATCAGGAACCTGGCGATCCAGACCAAATGTCATCCGACACTGGACTGCGTGCCCATAAATCTCGCCGCCAACGGAGAGCTGAACTATCCGCCCAAGGATCGTGCGGCCATGAGGAAAGTCAGCTTCTCCGGCAAGGACACCCTGCTGCCATCGGACAATACGGTGGCGTCATACTGGATCACCAACCCGGACAATAGCTTCATCGACAATGTGGCGGCCGGTTCCGACGAGAACGGCTTCTGGCTGTCCATGCCAGAACACCCTCAAGGCGCGTTCAAGGATTCGGAAGTCAGCAAGACCATCTGGCCGCGCCGAACGCCGATGCGCGCTTTCAGAGGCAACGTGTCCCATTCGAACTTCGACGGATTCATGTTCGACCGGAACATCAATGAGGACAACACCTTCGACTTGTCCTTCAGCGCGTTTACGCCGTTGGAAAACCCTGCCGACCCGAACAGCGAGATGGTGGAAACGCACTTCGACAATCTGACCAGCTACAAGAACCGCAATGGGGGTGTCTGGACCCGCGGCGAGCTGCTCGTGTTCAGCAACGCGAAACTCGCCGACAACGCCATTGGCATGACCAATTCAACCGGTACTTTCGGCAGCGAGCGGTTTACCGCCCGGTTGGTCGATTCGCGGGTCGTGGGCGAAACCGGCAACGCAGGCAATCCCGCAACGCCAGAGGAAGTCGCCTATGGCCGCAGCCTGCCGAAGCCTAAAATACCGGATTTCCCGATCCGCGGGTACGAATTCTATGATTACCGTGTCGACGTGGTGAACACGACATTCGTGAATTACCAGGACAACGCCAGGCGAAAGACAGGAGCACTTTCCTGGCTGCTGTTCACGGGCGCGGGGGTCAGTACCGAAAGCTCCGTCAAGGGCGCGAAATTCGTCAATGCCAAGCCTGTGTATTTTCCAAAGATCGATCCCAGGTTCGATAACGACAACCGGGGTGGCTCAGCTTATCGGACGGCGTCGATCCACGACCTGGATGGTTCGGTGACCGGCATCCCCAACTCCTATATCCTGATCAACGACGGCGAGAACGACAGTGTCGTCACTGACAACACCTGTGTGATTCATCCCACCTGGAACGCCTCCGTGTGTACGGGTGATGTCGGACGTCTGTTCTTCCGGACGGGTCAATTAGTAGGCCTGTCTCAAGGGGCAGGAAAAGGAAGAGGCGGATTCAACTTCGGATACGTACGTCCGACCTTTCCGCCCGCTGGGGCCGCTCCACCCCCTCGGCCCGCGCCGGAGCCGCCCATCGTGCTTGTCCGCAATGGCAAGGAATTTCACATCACGGCCGACCAGAGCACTGTGCGCGCCGGCACCGAGATCCAGGTCAAGACCGAAAGACGAGAAGTCTCTCTCAGTATGAGTGAAATGAACCTGGGCTCATGGGTCATGTTTGAGCTGCCGGGTTTCACCAACGCAGCCTCCGGAACGGAACAGGGCAGCATGGAAGCCTTGCGTAAGGCGAACGAGACGTCTTATTTCAGGGGCGGGGACGCCCTCTGGGTCAAACTGGTGGTGGCCAAGGCTCCGGTCATGCCGATTCGTCCACAGAATATTCAAGCCAGTATGGCGGTCAGCAGATAGGTGCCGAAGCCAACCCCCACACCCGAATGCCGGCATAGCCGCCCGCCTCGGACCCGCGCCTGCAAGCTTGCCGCCAAGGAATGTCCTATTCCTGGAGCCAATCCAACGTCCGCAACTGGCGGCTTCGGCGCTTATCGGCTGACCGCTATACTGGCTTGCAGATCCGTTGGACGAACGATCGGCAACGGAGGCTTGGTCACGACCAGTTTGACCCAGAGGGCGTCCCCGCCCCTGAAATAAGACGTCTCGCTCGCCTTGCGCAAGGCGTTCATGCTGGCCTCTTCCCTTCCGGAAGCTGCGTTGGCGAAACCCGGCAGTTCGAATATGACCCATGAGCCCAGGTCCATTTCGGCCAGACTGAGAGTGACTTTCGGCCTTTCGGTTTTGACCTGGATCTCGGTGCCGGCGCGCACGGTGCTCTCGTCGCCCGTGATGTGAAATTCCTTGCCATTGCGAACAAGCGCGATGGGCGCCTGCGGAGCAGGACGAGCGAACAGAGCGGCGCGAGCGGCCTTAGCGGCGGGTGTGTCTGGAGCATCTGGCCCGAGCGAAGAGAGCAACGCGAACCGAGCGGTCCGACTTTCGAGATCGACACCGCCTGGAAGTTCTCCTCTGCTGTCCGAGAGATTCAGGCGCCCGACATCACCCGTGCACACAGAGGCGTTCCAGGTGGGATGAATCACACAGCTGTCGTCAGTGGCGACGCTGTCATTCTCGCCATCGTTGAGCATGATGTGGGAGTCGGGGATGCCGGTCACCGACCCGTCCAGGTCGTGGATCGACAGGGTCCGGTAGCCCCTGCCACCCCGGTTGTCGTTATCGAACCTGGGATCGATTTTCGGGAAATAGACCGGCTTGGCATTGACGAATTTCGCACCTCTGATGGTGCTTCCGGTACTGACCCCTGCGCTCGTGTACAGGAGGAAGGAAAGCGCTCCTGTCTTTCGCCTGGCGTTGTCCTGGAAATTCACGAACGTCGTGTTCACCACATCATCGCGGTAGTCATAATATTCGTAGCCGCGGATGGGGAAATCCGGGATCAGCGTCTTGGGCAGGCTGCGGCCGTAGGCGACTTCCTCCGGTGTCTTGGGATTGCCGATATTGTCGGTCTCGCCCACGACCAGCGAATCGACCAGCCGTGACTTGAACCGTTCGCTGCCGATGTCGCCAGCGGCCTGCGTCATGCCAATGGCATTGTCGGCGAGTTTCAAGTCGCTGTAGACGAAGAGATCGCCCCGGCCCCAGAGACCGCCATTGCGGTTCTTGTAGCTGGTCAAGCTCTGGAAATGCGTCTCCACCGCTTCGCTATCCAGGTCAGCAGGATTTGCCAGCGGCAGGAACGGGATGGTGGCCAGACCGAAGGTGTTATCCTGGTAGATGTTCCGATCGAACATGAACCCGTCGAAGTTGGAATGGGCCACGTTGCCTTTGAATGCGCGCAGCGGCGTCCGGCGCGGCCAGATGGTCTTGCTGACTTCCGAATCCTTGAAGGCGCCTTGAGGGTGCATTGGAAGAGACAGCCAGAAGCCGGTCTCGTCGGAACCGGCCGCCACATTGTCGATGAAGCTATTGTCCGGGTTGGTGATCCAGTATGACGCCGCCGTGTTGTCCGAAGGCAGCAGGGTGTT
>DATCFQ010000729.1:0-3654 GCA_036509495.1 Caulobacteraceae bacterium | reverse complement strand
GTTCGACCCCGGCCGCCCGCACCAACCGTTCAATTTAGGGATCTCGTATGCAGTTCCCGAAACCCTCGGCTCCGCGCGTCTTTGGGAATCGATCCCTGCTCGCTCAAATCGATGATACATATGTCATCGTTTCATTGAAATATTAGAACGTATATCTCATATGAGATGCCACGGGGTATGACGTATGCATTCTAAGTCTGATCAGAAGGCTCTGGCTCGCAAGAACCTTGAGCGCCGGCTCGCGCCTTTGCGAACGGCCGAGGACCTTGCGCGTCCGCCGCGAGGATGGATCAAGGCCATCCGCGAAGCTCTCGGCATGAGCACAACGCAGCTCGCCGAGCGGACGGGCGTGTCGCAATCGCGGATACCCCGGATCGAAAAGGGCGAGATCGACGGTACGCTGACCATGAAAACTTTGCGGTTGATGGCTCAGGCCATGAACTGCCGGCTGGTCTATGCGCTGGTCCCGAACGAACCTCTCGACGAGACGTTGCACGAAAGGGCAGTCGCGGTCGCCGACCGACGGCTGGCGCGCACCCATCACACCATGAAGCTCGAGAACCAGGCGCTGACCAAGCGCGACCTCGAAGCGGAGCGGCGCCGCCTCGTCGCTGAATTGCTGCGCGGAGATCCGCGCAAGCTATGGGAAGAGGCGTGACCGATCCGCTAATCGACGCCGGCGGCGGGGCCTCGACACCTCTCACGCCCGAAGAGCGCGACGCCTTGATTCCGAGCTACATCACGCAACGGCGCGAGCTCAACGAGGTCGAACAGATCGGCATTGCCGATGCCGATACCTGGGCCTTCTCGCGCCGTCGCGATGTCCTCGACGAAGAGTTTCTCCGCACCCTCCATAAGCACATGTTCGGCGATGTGTGGCGCTGGGCAGGGGAGTTTCGCGCTACCCCTAGAAACATCGGTGTGGAGGCCTGGGACATCGCTCCCCAATTTCGCGTTCTGCTCGACGACGTGCGCTACTGGATCGAGCACCAGACCTTTCCGCCCGACGCAATCGCCACCCGGTTCCATCACCGGCTCACTTGGATTCACCCGTTCCCCAACGGTAACGGTCGCCATGCGCGTCTTGCCGCCGATCTGCTCGCGAAGCAGCTCGGCCAACCCAGGTTCACCTGGGGAAATGGCGGCGATCTCGTCGCTATCGCCGATCTTCGCCGGCGCTATGTCGCGGCGCTTCGCCTGGCCGATGCCGACCGGGACAATATCGGTCCGCTGTTAGAGTTCGCGCGGTCGTAAGGGAGGCCGCCGTGGCCGTTCAGGCGAAGGCGGGCCGCTCGCCGCTCAGCCTGCAGGCCCTTCCAGCAGGCCCGGCGACCTCAGCCGGATCGCAAAGACATCGTCGCAGGCGGTGATGTAGAGCGTCTTCGCATCGTCTCCGCCGAAGGCCAGGGCCGAGGCGCAGATCAGCTTGCTGGGCTCCTTGTCGCCGGTCTTCGGCAGGTGCAGGACGCCGAGGAGCTTGCCCGCCCCGGAGGTGATCCTCACCGTGCCGGTGAGCGGCCCAGACGAGTACAGATTGCCCCGCGCGTCCGTCTTCATGCCGTCGCCGATGCCATCGCCTTCCGTGAACAGCGACCCCGGACCCGTGCTTCCGTCGGCCTTGATCGGATAGCGCAGGATCCTCGGCTTGGGCGAGGTGGTGCCGGCGGACAGGTAGAGGTAGCTGTCGTCGGGGGACAGGGCGATGCCGTTCGGCTCGTCCCCGAGTTCGGCGCGGCTCACCACCTGGGTGACCCTGCCGTCCTTCCACATCCAGACCGCATCGGGCATCTCAGCCAGGCCGCCCTTGATGCCGCCTCTGAGGCCGACGTCGGAATCGGTGAAGTAGATGGCGCCATTGGCGGCGATCGCCACGTCGTTCGGGCCGTTGAAGCGCTTGCCTTCGAAATTGTCCGCCAAGACGGTGCGCGAGCCGTCCTTCTCGAGCCGCTCGAGCGCCCGGTCCTGGCCGGCGCACCAGACCAGGCGCCCCTGGCCGTCGACGCCCGTGCAGTTCGGCCCGATCAGGATCACGTGGATGCGCGCGAAATAGGCGAGCTTTCCATCGTGGGCGAAGTCGGTTCCGCTGTATCCGGCCTTTTCGAGGAAGACCGAGACCTGGCCGTCCGGGGTCACCTTGTAGATGACGTTGCCGATGATGCTGCTGACCAGGAGGTAGCCCGGCGCGCCGCCCTGGCCCCTGACCCAGACCGGCCCGTCGGCGAAGCCGAAGCCCGTTGCGACGGTCTCGAGCTTTGCGCCAGGCGCGATCAGGGCGCTCAGCGCAGGATCGGCTCGGGTGATCCTGAACGGCTGCGGCGAAGCGCCCGGCGGCGCGGGTTGCGCGCTTGCGGCGGAAAGACCCAGCCAGGCCGCCAGCGTGGAACAGGCGAGCGAGAGTCTGATCCGACGGCGTGGCGGATAGGCGGACGGCGCGATCTGGATTTGCAGCATTGGCATCGGATTCCGTCAAAAAGTTGAGAAACCCGAGAAATTCCACTAATCTGGAGTCGAGAGGTTCCTATGCCCAATATGTCAGTCTCCTCGGGTGACTTCCTGAAATCCTACGGCCGCATCGTCGAAGCGGCGCTGCGCGAGCCGGTGACGATCACCAGCCACGGGCGCGAACGGCTGGTGCTGCTGTCGGCCGACGAATACCGGCGGCTGAAGGAGAAAGACCGCGAAGCGCTCTATCCGTGGGAGTTGGCCGACGCCGACCTCACGGCGCTTGAAGTCGCAGAGCCTCCGGCGGAAGCGACGGCCTTTGATCCCGAGACCCATGCGAAATAGCCAGTGGCGCTCCCCGATCCAGCGCCCGGCCTGGTCATCGCCTATGCCTATCTTTGGCGTAACGAAGCGCTGAGCGGGCTCGAAGAAGGCCGCAAGGATCGTCCGTGCGTCATCGTGCTTGCCGTTCAACAGGCTGAGGCCCGGACTATGGTGACGGTGGCCCCGATCACCCATTTGCCGCCAGAGCGGCCTGAGATGGCCGTCGAGATCCCGGCTGAGACGAAAAGACGCCTCGGCCTCGACGGGGAACGATCCTGGGTCGTGGTGGCGGACCTCAATCGGTTCGCGTGGCCTGGGGTCGACCTGCGTCCTGTCTCACGCGGCAAGGATACTTACGCTTATGGCCTGTCGCCTGCCGGCCTCTATCGCGAGATCCGCGACCGTGTTCTGGCCATCGCTCGCGCCGGCCGCGCAGCGATGACGAACCGCACGGAATAGCCCCATGTTGTCCTGACATCAAAATTGTGTGCACCGGATAGTGGCTCCAGCGAAAAACCCATGGGAGGCTCCGCCATGGTGAAGTTCCCCGACCTGCCGATGTTCGCCGGCGTCAATGCGCCTTCGAGGATCGAGGTCGACATCGAGGACCTCGAGATCGAGGGCGCCGTCCCGCCCGAGATCGACGGCGCCTTCTATCGGGTGGGCGCCGACCACCAGTTCCCGCCGAGGTTCATGAACGACGTGCCGTTCAACGGCGACGGCATGGTCTCGATGTTCCGCTTCAAGGACGGCAAGGTCGCCCTGAAGAGCCGCTATGTGCAGACCGATCGCTTCAAGGCCGAGCGCACCGCCGGCCGGGCCCTGTTCGGCCGCTATCGCAACAAATGGACCGACGATCCCGCCGTCGCCGGCATGAGCCGCAACCTC
>DATCFQ010000728.1:0-6293 GCA_036509495.1 Caulobacteraceae bacterium | reverse complement strand
CATTCGGGCGTGTTCGCCAACGTCGACCTGCGCACCGGCCAGACCAAGTGGACCTTGCCGATCACCACGCTCAGCACCCCCTGGCCCGCGGGCGACGTGGTCTATGTGGTGTCCCAGGCGGGAGAGGTGGTCTGCATCTCGCGCGACAACGGCCAAGTCTACTGGATCACCGACCTCAACAAGGCGGTGAAAAAGAAGAAGCAGCGGGCCATGTTCTTTGGGCCGGTGCTGGCCTCGGGGCGGCTGGTGGTGGTCTCCGACCACGGCCGCGCCATCGGGCTGGACCCGAGGACCGGCGCGATCCAGACCTCCATCGACCTCGGCTCGCCCGCGCTCATCGGCCCGATCGCCATGAACGGCCTGCTCTATGTGGTGACCGACAAGGCCGAACTGGTCGCCATCCGCTAAGCAGGATTGGGTGATCAGCCCAACGGATGAGACTCACATCGGGGCCCGCCGCCCTCCTACGTCGCTGGACTGGCATCGGGCATTCGTTGGCCAGCCATCGAATCTCTGCTTAGGCCGGATCCAACCACCCGCCCATTCCCGTGCAGGGCGGGAACCAGAGTCGTTGCCGAAGCTTCACTGAGGGTGTCCCCCGCCCAAGACATCCTCAGCAGGATCGGCCTTGTCCTCGTCCGCCGGCTTGTCCCGCCCGATTACGACCATTGGCGGCGCCGAGGGCCCAGAAGATCGTCGAACAGAGGCGCTGATTTCATCGTATCGCCGAGGCCGGTGCTCCCGCGGCCTGCGAGCACCCCGGCAGTCTATTGGTTGGATTCTTCCGGAATGTGTCCGATAGGATTGCGAATGGGCCGGACACTAGAAATTCCCTAGACGATGGCGTCGCAAGCTTCCGAGGAACCGCGCGCCAAGCCAAAGGTAAGGGCGCATGAAAAGCGCCTGCGCGGAGCGACGCCAAAAATTGGCGAAGCGGATCGTCAGGCAGCTTCACTAATCGTCGGTATTGGTGCTTCTGCCGGCGGGCTCGAAGCTTTCCGATCGTTCTTCGCAGCCATGCCGGCCGACACCGGCATGGCCTTCGTACTGATTCAGCACCTCGATCCCGAACATCCGAGCGCCCTGGTGGAACTCATCCGGCGCAGCACCGCGATGGATGTGTTCGAGGCCCGCAGCGGAATGGCGGTCGGTCCGAACCAGGTCTTCGTCATCCCGCCGGACGCCGTCCTGACCATCCAGGCCGGGATCCTCTCGTTGGCGCGACCGCCCACGACAGCGGCCCGGCGCGTGGCGGTCAACACCTTCCTGATTTCGCTCGCGGAAGACCAGGAGCAGGATGCCGTCGGCATCATCCTGGCCGGCTTCGGCGCCGACGGCGCGCTCGGGGTGGAAGCGATCAAGGAGCACGGCGGCCTGACTCTGGCGCAGGCGGGGTTCGATCACGCCCCCAAGTCCGGCATGCCGCAGAGCGCCGCATCCGGCGGCCATGTCGACCACGTGCTGCCGGCTGCGGGCATGCCGCAGGCCTTGATCGACTACTTGCGGTTTCGCGCAGAGACGGATGGCGCGAAGGGCCCCGACGGCGTGGGCCGGGAGGTCGTGGACCGCCTGGGCGCCATCTGCGCCGTGATGAACAGCCGGCTCGGCAAGGACTTCAGCCAGTACAAGACCAACACCCTGATGCGGCGCGTCCAGCGCCGTATGCAGGTGCTCCAGCTCGACAGCGTGTCGACCTATATCGAACACCTGCGCGAGCAGCCGAACGAGCCGGAGCTGCTGTTTCGGGAGGTGCTGATCCGCGTCACGCGGTTCTTCCGAGATGCATCGGCTTTCGACGCGCTGGCCAGCCGCATACCGGCCATGCTGGCGCATGGCGAACCCCAGGACACCATCCGGGTCTGGGTCGCCGGCTGCGCCACCGGCGAGGAGGCCTATTCGGTCGCGATCCTCTTCAAGGAGGCGATGGCGCGCGCCACTCGGCCGCGCAAGGTGCAGATCTTCGCCACCGACATCGACGACCAGGCCATAGAGATCGCGCGGACCGGCGTGTACCCCGAAACCATCGCCTCCGACGTGCCCGAGGATTTGCTCGAACGTCACTTTCAAAAGGAAGGCGAGCGGTGGCGCGTGTCGAAGGACATCCGCCAGATGTGCCTCTTCTCACAGCACGACCTGGTGAAGGACCCGCCGTTCTCCAAACTGGACTTGGTGTCCTGTCGTAACCTGCTGATCTACTTCGGGCCGGCGCTGCAAAAGCGCGTGATCGCCATGTTCCATTATGGACTGCTGCCGGGCGGGCTCCTGTTCCTGGGCTCCTCCGAAGCGGTCACGGCGCACGTGAGGCTGTTTGCGCCGCTCGACAAGAAGCACCGCCTGTTCGAGCGCCGCGACGTTCCTGCGCAGTTGATGGCGGCGACGGCCAACCCGTCCCGGACCCCGCCGGCGGAAGTGTCCACGCCCCTGGACGAGGGCCGGGCAGAACCACAGATCGCGCGGATTATCGCCCGCTACGCGCCGGCGTTCGTGATCATCGATCGCCGTCACAACGTGCAGCAGTTCTCAGGCCCCATCGCCAAGTACCTGGAGCCGGCCATCGGTACGGCGGGCCTGAGCCTCCCTGGCCTCATTCACCCGGACCTGCGCGCGTCTCTGCGCAGCGCCCTCAAACAGACGGCGGCGACAAATCGCCGGGTCATTTTGGAAAACCTGGTCTTGGAGGTTTCGGGGCGCCGCGAAGCGACCGACCTGATCGTCGAGCCTCTGGTCGGACCGGAGGCCGACGGGCTGCTGCTGGTGGGGTTCCGGGATCTCGGGCCGGTGCGCTCGGCCGAAGTGGCCATGGCGGCTTCGGCGGACGCGCTGGAGGCGGGCGCCGCGGACGAACTGGTCGCCGCCCGCGAGCGGCTGCAAACGCTCACCGAGGAGTTGGAAACCTCCAACGAAGAGTTGCAATCGTCGAACGAGGAATATCAGTCGGTCAACGAGGAACTGCAGTCCGCAAACGAGGAACTGGAAACCTCCAAGGAGGAACTTCAGTCCATCAATGAAGAGCTGTCGACGATCAACGCCGAATTGAATCTCCGCAATGAGAACCTTACGGACCTGAACAGCGATCTCGCCAATCTGATCGACAGCACGTCCATAGCGACGCTCTTCCTCGATCGCGACTTCCGCATCCGACGCTTCACGCCACCGGTGATCGATATCTTCAATGTCCGCAGCGGCGACGAGGGCCGGCCGGTCACCGACATCGTCTCGCATCTCGCCCAGGACGGGTTGCTGGACGACGTGCGGCGGGTCATGCGCACCCTGATACCGGTGGACAGAGAGGTCGGCCTGATCGGCGCCGAGCGCATCTACCAGATGCAGGTGCGGCCATACCGGGACGTCAACGACGTCATCAACGGGGTCGTCATCACCTTCGTCGATATTTCCGCGAGCAGGAGTCACGAGGTCGACCGTGCGAAGCTCGCCGCGATCATCGACTCCTCCGACGATGCGATCTTCAGCAACGATCCGGCCGGGGTCATCACCGGCTGGAACGCCGGCGCGCAGGCCATTTACGGATATGCGCCGGCGGAGGTGATCGGACAGCCGATGGCCATGCTGGTGAGCGGCGCCCAGGCCGCCGACTGGCCGGCGATCCTGAAGCGCCTGATGGGGGGTGAAGCCATCCATCATTTCGACTGGACCCACCTGGCGAAGGACGGGCGCGTTCTGGATATTTCCATGACGCTGTCCCCGATCCGCAGCGACGAAGGCAAAATCATCGGCGTGTCCGCCATCGGCCGCGACATCTCCGAACGCAAGCACACGGAACGAAAGGCCGCCCTTCTGCTCGGAGAGCTGGACCACCGGGTGAAGAATATCCTGGCCATCGTGTCCTCGGTGGTGGCCCAGACCTTGAAATCGGCCGCCACGCCGGCCGAATTCGCGGTCAGCATGGAAGGCCGCATCCGGGCCATCGCCAAGGCGCATAATCTGCTGACCGGCGCGGGCGAGGCGGGCGTCTCTCTGCACGTCCTGATCGCCACCGAGCTGGCCCCTTACGACGGTGCGCCAAAGCGCGTGAAGGTCCTGGGCGACGACATCACCCTCACGCCACGCGCGGGCCTGCCGATCGCCATGGCGATCCATGAATTGACCACCAACGCCGCCAAGCACGGCGCACTGTCGCAGCCGGGCGGCCGGCTCCTGGTGTCGTGGGAGGTCACCGGCGGCGGGGACGCGCCGGTGCTTGAAATCACCTGGACGGAGAGCGGTGGACCGCCGGTGGCGCCCAATCCGCCCCGCGGCTTCGGCACGACCTTGATCGAAAAGACCTTGGCCTACCAGTTCAGCGGCAAGGTGGACCGGGTGTTCGCGGCCAGCGGTCTGAGCTGCGTCATCAACCTGCCCCTCACCGACGATCTGGCGCAGCCGAACTCGGACACGCTCTCGAGGGGCCGCACCGATGCCGCCCGCTGATTTGGCGAACTGCCGGGTGCTGGTGGTCGAGGACGAATTTCTCATCGCCTCGCTGGTCGAGGACATGCTGGCCGACCTGGGCTGTGAGGTGGTCGGGCCGGAAGGCGCCCTTGCGGCGGCCATGAAATTGGCGCGCGAGGAAGCCATAGATTTGGCCGTGCTCGACGTGACCATTCGCGGCGGCCAGGTTTTCCCCGTCGCCGAGATCCTGCTCGAACGCGGCGTCCCCTTCATTCTGGCGAGCGGCTATGGCGACTTGGCGCTGCCCGACGCATTCCGAGGCGGTCCCCGCCTGACCAAGCCATTCAACGCTGCCGAGCTTGAACGGGCCCTTCATGCCGCGCGGGCCGTAGCCGGCTGGCCGCCTGGGTCACCCGATGCTCACTGAAGCTTCGCTTGCTCGGACGCCGCGCCCGCCCCATCGTCCAGCTCCGGCTTGATCCAGTCCTGCTCGACGAAATCGCGCATGCGGTAAGCCCGATCCTCGGCTTCCTTGGAGGCCGCACGCCATAGCGCCACCCCACCCGGCGACCTGCCGTCCTCCGAGCGCTCGGCCATCTGGCGGCAAAACTCCGCCCGTTCGTTGAGGATGCGCTCGGCGGCCCGCATGACGCGCTCCATCTGCTCGAACTGGACCTCCGCCAGGGTTTCGGCGGTGTAGGTATGGCCGATGTGACAGTCGTACTTGATCAACCCACCCAGTTCGCCGCGCCGCAGCGCCCCCCCGCAATCGGGGCAGGTCACGGTGAGCGGCCGGTCGAGCGTCTTGGCATCGATCATTTCACGGCCTTTCTCCGGGGATCGTTGCACGAGAACGACGGGCTCGGCCCGGATCCTCTCTGCGACCAGTCTTGAAAGAAGCGCTGGCATCTCGTCCAGCGAAACGCAGTAGTCCACGTCGATGTGCCGTGCGGCGCTGCGCGGCATTTCGGGATTGGCGGCGTCCTCGGGATCCTGCACGACCGCGACCCCGCCCCGCCGCTTGATCTCGTAGAGCCCCGCCGTGCCATCGTTGAGCCGGCCCGTCAGGATGACGCCGATCACGTTCGGGCCATAGGCCTCTGCGGCGCTGCGAAAAAGCGGGTCGATGGCGGGTCGGGCCCAGTTCTCCTTCGGACCCCGCGTCAAGCGAATGTGGCCATCGACGACCAGCATATGGCGGTCGGGGGGCGCCACATAGACCTGACCGGAACAGATCTTCTCGCCGTCCCGTCCATGCTTGGCGGGCATGACGCCGGCTGCGTTCCACAATGCCGGGAAGTCGCTCCGTTGCGCCCCGATGTGCAGCACCACGAGCACCGGCGCCGCGAGCGGCTCTTGCAGACCCCTCGCCAGCGAGAGCAGCGCACCTACCCCGCCGGCCGAAGCGCCGATCACGATTAGCGGGGTGGGTTCCATCGTCGTTTGAGGCGGGTGAGCGTGCGCGAATGCGCGGACAGCATGATAACGCGCCGCCAGGGCATTGGTCCCCGCGCGTCCGCTCGCGGCGCCGCCGTTCCGGTGGCGGGCGCCCCTGCATCTATCCGCTGGTCCGAAGGTTGATCGGCCTGTATCTCCGGCGAGACACCAATATCCCCGCGGCCGCGGGGACGAGCGGACTAGGAAAGCAGCGCCGGATCCATGTCCCTGAAGGTCGCCATCGTTGGCCGCGCCAATGTCGGGAAGTCGACATTATTCAACCGGCTGGCCGGACGCGCCCTGGCCATCGTCGACGACCGCCCGGGGGTCACCCGCGACCGGCGCTATGGCACGGGCCGGCTCGGCGACCTGGACCTGGATCTGATCGACACCGCCGGCTTCGAGGACGTCACCGACGAGAGCCTCACCGCCCGCATGCAGATCCAGACCGAGCGGGCGATCGCCGA
>DATCFQ010000727.1:0-2521 GCA_036509495.1 Caulobacteraceae bacterium | reverse complement strand
AAGAGCTGTTCATGGCAATGTTCGCCACCAAGCCCTGACGGGCTTCCGTCTGCCCGAGGCCTTGCTCGAACAGCAGCCCTGACAGGTGGAGGCCTTCCCGCCCGACACGGCGGCTTTTGGTAAGTTCATCAAGGATTGAATTGGCAAGGAGCGCTGCATTCCGCCACGGTCGAACTCTCGGGCGTGCATCGACTGACATGGTAATATCTTTGGAAAACAATAAGTTATCGCACAGACTTTGTATCGCCCCGATGATGGACTGGACCGACCGGCATTGCCGGGCGCTGCATCGGGTGCTGTCGGTCAGGGCCCTGCTCTATACCGAGATGCTGACCACCGGCGCGGTGATCCATGGCGAGCGCGAGCGGCTGCTGGGCTTCGACGCCTTCGAGCATCCGGTGGCGCTGCAGCTCGGCGGCTGCGATCCGGCCGACTTGGCCGAGGCGGCCAGGATCGGCGAAGCCCTGGGCTATGACGAGATCAATCTCAATGTCGGCTGCCCCTCCGACCGGGTGCAGAGCGGCCGTTTCGGCGCCTGCCTGATGCTGGAGCCGGGCCTGGTCGCCGACGGCATGGCGGCGATCCTGGACGCGGTCGCCATCCGCGCCACCGTGAAGTGCCGCATCGGCGTCGACCACCAGGATCCGGAACAGAGCCTGTTCGGCCTGGTCGACCGCTGCGCGGCCGTGGGCGTCAGGACCTTCGTGGTGCACGCCCGCAAGGCCTGGCTGAAGGGCCTGAGCCCCAAGGAGAACCGGGACATCCCCCCGCTCGACTATCCGCTGGTCTATCGGCTGAAGCGCGAGCGGCCGGAGCTGACGATCGTCATCAACGGCGGCATCCGCTCGCTGGACGAAGCCGAGGTCCACCTTGCCGAGGGCGTGGATGGGGTGATGCTGGGCCGCGCCGCCTATCACGAGCCCGCCTGCCTGGGCGAGGTCGACCGGCGGCTGTTCGGCGACGCCGGCCCCGACATGACGCCCGAGGCGGCGGTCCGCGCCTTCCTGCCCTATGTCGAGGCCAAGCTCTCCGAAGGGGTGAGGCTGCCGGCCATGACCCGTCACATGCTGGGCCTGTTCCACGCCAGGCCCGGGGCCAGAACCTGGCGGCGGATCCTCACCGTCGAGGCGATCGGGCCCGGCGCGGGCGTCGAGGTGATCGAGCGGGCGCTCGAGGCGGTGGCCGCGCCGGCCGAACGCGTGGCCGCCTAGGGTCTGCGGCCTAGCCGCCGACCACTAGGGCCGCAGGATCAGGGCGGTCTTGGTGGCCTCGAAGCGGGAGAGCCGGCCGAGATAGGTCATGCCCAGCAGCGAAGCCGGCAGGCCGTGCTCGATGACCAGGGCGTCGACGTCGTTCACCCGCGCGCCGGCGATGGAGATGCTGGCGAGCTTGACCTCGGCGGCGCGCGCCTGGCCGCTGGCGGTCATCACCTGATAGGCGTAGCGCAGGGTCTTGGGATCCAGCCCCAGTCGAGTGGCGTCGTCGGCCGTCAGGGCGACTGCGGTGGCGCCGGTGTCGACCAGGAAGCGCACCCTCTGGCCGTTGACCTGGGCCTCGGCCCAGTAGTGCCCGTCGCTGGACTTGGCGATCTCGGCCGCCCGGCCATCGGCCGGCGGGCCCGCGTCTGTCGCGCGGGTCGTCGCCATCGCCGTCTGCGAGTTGCGCAGATCGCCGGCGTGGCCCGCGCGGTCGAGCATGACCACGGTCTGGGCCGCACCTGCCGCCGACAACGCGCCGACGGCCGCAAGGGCTGCGAACCTCAGCATCGTTTTGACACCCCGCCCGAATGGCTGTGGGACCTTACTGGCCCGCTTGACGCCGAACTTACGCGCGGGACCGTTTGCAAGCCGTGAATCGGCGGACGCGATTCGGCAGGGCGTTCTATTGGGCCGCGGCCGATCCTCCGCTTGCCTCCATGCAGCCGTGACAATTAGTTTCGCGCCCACGAACAGGGAGCGCCACCGTGACAGTTGAAATCCGCCGCGTCGTGACCGGAGTGAATGCAGAGGGCCAGGCGCTCGTCATCCAGGACGGCCTTGCGCCGATAACGGTCTCGCGTCCGGCGCTGGCCATGGAAGCGGCGCTGATCTGGACGACCAGCGAAACCCCGGCAGACCTATCGCAATATGACGACCCGACGTTCCGCCCCTCCGCCATCGGTCCCACGCCGGAAGGATCGCTGGTCCGCGTGACGGACTTCCTCCCCTCTCCGAAGGGCGTCGACAACGCGACGGTGCAGAAGGAATTCGGCCTGGGCGGCGACGCTCAGGGCGGCCGGCACGCCCTCATGCACCGGACCAGGACGCTCGACTATGCGATCGTGCTGGCTGGCGAGATCGACATGCTGCTCGACGAAGGCGAGGTGCACCTGAAGGCCGGCGACATCCTGATCCAGCGCGGGACCAATCACGCCTGGGTCAATCGCGGCGAGGAGCCATGCCGCATCGCGTTCGTGATGGTGGACGCCCACGACTATCCGCCGCCGGAAGGACGGACGTTTCCCAGCGAGGCCTGACTGCGG